>JBAQHC010000232.1:0-3975 GCA_049288095.1 Alphaproteobacteria bacterium
CTCTTATAGCGCAGGAAAAAATCGGGCTTCTCCGGTGAGCGGCTCGTGCCGATCACGCGCCAATTGGTTTCGCTCAGGAGCAGATCGACGAAATCCTGTCCGGAAAATGCGTTCGAGCCGATAACGACACAGGTGGGCATGAGATCTAGAACGGTCCTTGAAAGCTTGGATCAGGGGCGTCGAGACGCTGGCCGGGCAACGGGCCGAAATCGGCAGTCGAGGGCGGCAACCCCATTGTGCGGCGCGCTGCCTGAACAATCTCACCGGCGCGCGGATAGTAATGATCGGCAAGCGCTGGGCTGGTTGGCGTCGGCGCATCAGGCAACGCCACGCGCTCAGGCGCCGCTTTCAGCGCCTCGAAGGCCTCCTCGGTCGCGGTCGCGACGATTTCGCCGGCAATACCGAACATCTTCCAAGATGTGTCTGCAACGACCAGCCGGCCTGTCTTGCGAACGGAGGCCAGCACTGCCTCCTGATCCCACGGCCGGATCGCCCTGAGGTCGATCACCTCGGCGGACACATCCTCGCGCTCAAGCAGTTCGGCCGCGCGCAAGGCTTCCAGCGCCATGTACGAGGTGGCGACGATCGTGACATCGGTTCCGCCGCGCATCACGCGTGCCTTGCCTATTGGCACTGTGTAGTAGTCCTGCGGCACATTATCTGAAACGCCGTGCAGCCAACGATGCTCGAGGAAGATCACGGGATTGTCGTCCTCGACGCTGGCAAGCAGCAGCCCCTTCGCATCGTGAGCCGTCGTCGGCATCACGACCTTGAGGCCCGGCACATGAGCAAACCAGGATTGCAGGCTTTGTGAATGCTGCGGGCCTTGGCCCCAGCCGCGCCCGATGATCATGCGCACGACGATCGGCACTTTGTGCTTGCCACCGAACATGTAGTGCCATTTGGCTGCCTGATTGACCATTTGCTCCATAGCAAGAATTGCGAAATCGACGCGCTGATGCGTCAAGATTGGGCGCATGCCGACGAGCGCGGAGCCGATGACGACGCCTGTCATCGCATTCTCCGAGAGCGGCATATCGAGCACGCGTTCGGCGCCGTATTTCTCTTGCAGGCCCAGCGTCGTTCCGAAAATCCCCTTCGGGTCAGGCACACCCAGGCCAATGACATAGACGCCCTTATCGCGCTCCATCGCTTGGTCGGTCGCTTCCAAGATCGCGGCAGCGAATTTGAGCTGGCGGCTCATAGCTCGCCGTCCCCGGCCACGATATGCATCGTCATTTCGGACTTGTCCGGCCATGGGCTCGCCTTGGCGAACTCAATTGCCTCCGCCATCTCGTCCTGCGCGGCGGCCATGATCGAGCCCAGGGCGTCCTCGCCCGCAACACCTTCGCGCTTCAAGCGCCGCTCATAAGCCGCAACCGGGCAATGCGCTTTCCACTCCTGAAACTCGGCTTCCGTGCGATAGCCGATATCGTTGTCGTAATTCGGCCCGCAATGCTCGCGCCACCGATAGGTAATGAACTCAAGCACACTCGGCCCGCCGCCGGCGCGCGCGCGCTCGACCGCGTCTTTCGTCATCCGGTAGACCATCTCGACATCGTTGCCATCACCACGCGCGGCTTCGATGCCGTGCGCGCGCGCAATGTCGATGATGCGGTTCTCGCCCTTCTGGCGCACATCCATCGGCGAATAGACCGAGAAGAAGTTGTTCTCGACGAGAAAAACGAGCGGCAAATCCTTGAGGCCGGCGAAATTGACGCTCTCGTAGAAGACGCCGGTTTCCGTCGCGCCTTCGCCCAGGAACACCATCGTCACGCGGTCTTCCTTGCGTGCCTTCGCAGCGAAGGCGACGCCCGTGCCGATGGCGATCGTGCTGCCGACAATCGGCGCAGCGCCCAAGAACCCGGCTTCAAGATCGATAAGATGCATCGAGCCGCCCTTGCCACCCGCGCACCCCGTCGCCTTGCCGTAGATCTCGGCCATCATCGCCTTAAGATCGCCGCCCTTGGCGAGATAGTGGCTGTGCGAGCGATGGCCCGAGAACGCGTAATCCGTCTTGCGCAAGACGGCGCAGGCGCCTGCGGCGGCCGCCTCCTGGCCGATGCTGAGATGGACCGGGCAGCGCATCTCCTGCTCGCCATAATGCGCAACAATCCCTTCCTCGACCGCGCGGATGCGCGCCATCGAACGATAAAGGTCGAGCTTCAGCTCCCGCAATAGCGGCGGGGCTTCGTCCCGGCGCGACAGCGCAACATTCATTTGAGCTTCAGCTCCTGCATGCGGCGGATGTTGTAGTACATCGGGTTTGACATCGCATTCGGCAGCTTGCCCGCCTTGAACGCGGCAACGAGATCGCGTACGGCGTCTTCAATCGTCTTGACCGGAACAAAGTCCCAGGCCTTGCGAATGCGGTCCGATGATACGTGATAGGAGCGCGGATCGTCGGTTGGTACCACGTCCATCTGCACTTGCGGGCCTACGACCCGCTTCACCATGTCGGCAAGCTGCTGCACGGAATGGTTTTCGTATCCGGCGTTGAAGCAAACGCCATCGACTTGCGCGTCCGGCAATTCGAGCGCGGCCAAATAGGCGCGGCACATGTCCTCTATGTGAATATTGGGCCGCAGCTGGGCGCCGCCCATCACCTTGATCTTGCCGTTGTTGACGGCGTGGTTCGTGAGGATGTTGACGATCACATCGAGGCGCTGACGCGGCGAATACCCGCAAACCGTCGCAGGCCGTAAGATGACGGTGACGAAGCCGGGCTCACGCTCCTCAGTCAGGATCTTCTCACACGCGACCTTGAACTTTGAATAGTCCGTTAGCGGCTCGCAAGGCAGATCCTCGGTGACGGCAACGCCCTCTTTCACGCCGTAAACGGACGAGGACGAGGCATAGATGAAGCGCTTCACGCCCGCCTTCTTTGCTGCCTTCACCGTCGGCCGAAAGGAATCGAGATTGATCGATTTGCCGAGTTCCGGATCGAGCTCGAAGCTTGGATCGTTCGAGATGCAAGCAAGGTGAATGACGGCATCGCACCCCGCGGTGGCCTTATCAACCGCCGCCGCATCGCGCACATCACCCTTCACCAGCTCGAGCCTGGGATTCTTGCGAACCGCACTGAATACGTCTTCGCCGTAGATGAAGAGATCGAAAACGCGAACGCTGTAGCCAGCATCAAGCAGCTTCGGCACGAGAACCGCACCGACATAGCCGCCTCCGCCGATCACGAGCACACGATTGAACCGGGGCACGGAATACCTCTCTTACTTGACCGCAACCGGCTGTCTCGCCTTCGATTGCACTTGGCCTTCGCCCCAGCCCATAACGAGATCAAGGATCATGTGAATGAGCGCAAGATGCGAAATCTCGACGAATCCGTATTCCGACGAGCTCACATAGAAATTGAGATCACCCTTGCGCCGAAGAGCATTGTTCTCGTCGAAGCCACTGAGCGTCAGAAGCTGACAGCCGCGCTCGATTGCCGCATCGGCTGCATTCAAGATATTCGCCGAGCGCCCCGAACTCGAAATCGCAAAGACGAGATCGCCCGACCTTGCGTGCATCTCCAGGGGCTTACTGAACACGCGGTCGAAGCCCAGATCATTGCCAAGGCAGGTAAGGTAGGAGCCGTCGTTGAAGGCGAGCGCCCGCATCCCACCATTCTTGGTGAAATCGATGGCCATGTGGCTCGCGATGCCGGCCGAACCGCCATTACCGATGAAGAAGATCGTTCCCCCATTGCGCGTCGTCTGTCGCGCCATCTGGCCGGCCTGGCCGATGGCCGCGGCAAGATCCATCACGCCGCCGTCGGCGGTTGTTGCCAGCGCCTCGCTGATGCTGCGCTGAAGCTCGATGACGTAATTGCGGACTCGTTGCTGAAGCATGGATCTATTTGAGCAGTGAAGTGACGAATTTGAGCAACGCGGCCTTTTCGACCGGCGCCCGGTGACCGACAATTCCCACCTTCAACGCACCTGCGGCATTACCCAGAAACCCAGCGTCCCTAATATC
>JBAQHC010000233.1:0-3827 GCA_049288095.1 Alphaproteobacteria bacterium
GTGCTCGGCGTCGTCTATCTCACCGGCCAGCTTACCAAGCCGCCGATGGGGCTGCTCTATGCCAATCTCGACGTGACCGATGCGGCATCGATCACGCAGCAGCTGCAGCAGCAGAATATTCCCTTCGAGCTCAAGGGCGATGGAACCACGATCTATGTGGATCAATCCCAGGTCGCGCCTTTGCGCATGCGCCTCGCTTCGCAAGGCCTGCCCGCCGGGCAGGATGTCGGCTACGAGCTCTTCGATAAGGGCGATTCGTTCGGCCAGACCAGCTTTCATGAAAACTTAAACCGCCAGCGCGCGCTCGAGGGCGAGCTGGCCCGTACGATCCGCTCGATCTCGAAGATCGAGCAGGCGCGCGTTCATCTTGCCATTCCGGAGCATGAACTGTTCGAGCGCGACGCGAAACCGCCAACGGCCTCAATCGTCGTCAAGACGCGCGGCTATCTCGACAAGGAAACCGTGAGTGCGATCCAGCATCTGGTTGCCTCGGCGGTCGAGGGCCTCGATCCCTCCAATGTCTCGATTGTCGATGAACGGGGAACGCTCCTCGCCTCGGGCGGCAAGTCCGAGCAAGAAGCGATGGCGACCGTTTCGATCGACGACAAGCAAGCGGCTTATGAAGATCGTCTGCGCGATCAGATTACCTCAATCGTCAACAAATACACCGGCACCGGGAACGCGCAAGTGCAGGTGGCCGCCGATCTCGACTTCAGCAAGATCACCAAGCAGTCGACAGTCTACGACCCGGATACACAGGTTGTCGCCTCGACCACCTCGACCCAGGAAAACGAGACCTCCAGCGATAAACAGGAAAACGATCAAACCGTTTCGGTGTCCAGCAGCTTGCCCAACAATCAAACGCCGGCCAATACCGGCACGGGCGGCGGTACCTCTTCCTCGAACCGCTCGCGCACGGAAGAGCAAACGTCGTATCAGAACTCGAGCACCGTTTCGACCGAAGTGAGCGAGCCGGGCAAGCTACTGCGCTTGTCGGTTGCCGTTCTCGTTGACGGAAGCTACGACACCGCCAAAGACGGCAAGAAAGCCTACAAGCCGCGCGCGCAAAACGAGCTTGATCAAATCAAGGAGCTCATCAAGACGGGCATAGGCTTCGACGCCAAGCGCGGCGATCAAGTGACCGTTGCCAATCTGCCGTTCGCGCAATTGACAGTGCCGGAGGGCGGTGACGTCAAAGCGCCGTTCCTCGGCCTCACCAAGCCCGACTATCTCTATATCGGGCAGATCGCCGGCCTGTTCGTCCTCGCACTCATCCTCCTGCTCTTGGTCATTCGCCCGGTGCTGATGGGCCTTCTGCGCACCGCGACAGGCGGCACGATGTCAGGCGGACAACTTGCCATCGCCGGAGCGCCTGGCGCAGCACCCATGATCGCCGCCCCCGGCACAGCACCGCCGCAGCTCATTGCCGCGCAACAAGCCGCGATCGCACGTGGCGAGCCGGTGCCGCACCTCACTATGGCGTCCGGCATCGGCGCCCAAATCGATCTCGCGCAAATCGAAGGCCAGGTGAAGGAAAGCTCCGTAAAAAAGGTCGGCGAGGTCGTCGCGGCGCATCCCGATGAATCGCTTTCAATCCTGCGCGGTTGGATGCAGCAACCGGACTAATGGCGACCAATGAGCAAGGCACCTAAAAAGGTCAAAGACGATATCGGCCGCACGACCGGCGCGGAGAAGGCCGCGATCGTACTCTTGTCGCTTGGCGAGGAGAACAGCTCGCGCCTCCTCAAACTCATGGATGAAGACGAGATCAAGGAGATCTCGCAGGTCATGTCGACGTTGGGGACGGTGAGCTCCACCCTCGTTGACCGCGTGCTCATCGACTTCGTTTCGCAAATGTCGGCGACCGGCACCGTCATGGGTTCGTTCGATGCAACCGAACGGTTGCTCGCAAGCTTCCTTGATCCCAATCGCGTCGGCGCGGTGATGGAAGAAATTCGCGGCCCCGCCGGTCGCACCATGTGGGACAAGCTCGCCAATGTGAACGAGGCCGTCCTCGCCAATTATCTCAAGAACGAATACCCCCAAACCGTTGCCGTGGTGATGTCGAAGATCAAGGCAGAACATGCGAGCCGCGTGCTTGCGGCACTGCCGGAAGATTTCGCGCTCGAAGTCGTCTCGCGCATGCTGCGCATGGAGCCGGTGCAGAAGGACATTCTCGACAAGATCGAAAACACGCTGCGCATAGAGTTCATGTCCAATCTTGCGCGCACGCAAAAGCGCGACAGCCACGAAATGATGGCCGAGATCTTCAACAATTTCGACCGGCAGACCGAGGCACGCTTCATCGCCGCGCTCGAGGAACGCAACAGAGATTCGGCCGAGCGCATCAAGGCGCTCATGTTCACCTTCGAGGACTTGGCCAAGCTCGATCCGGGCAGCGTGCAAACACTTCTGCGCGCGGTCGAAAAAGACAAGCTTGCGCTCGCGCTCAAAGGCGCGTCCGACACGCTGCGCGATCTCTTCTTCTCCAATATGAGCGAACGCGCTGCGAAGATGTTGCGCGAAGACATGGAGATTATGGGTCCGGTGCGCCTCAAGGATGTCGATGAAGCGCAGACCTCCATGGTCAACACGGCCAAGGATCTCGCGAACAAAGGCGAGATCATGATCATGGAAAGCAAGGGCGAAGACGAGTTGATTTACTGATGAGCGGACAAAAGTTCCAATTCGATCGCGTCTTTTCGCCTGACGGCAATGTCAGCGAGCCGCCGCCACGCGCGCGCCGCGCTTACAAGCCGGAGGAAGTGGAAGCTGCGCGCGCCGAGGCCTTCAAGCAGGGCGAGCGCTCTTCTCTCGTCAAGATCGAGCAGCAAGTGGCTGGCTCGATAGGCGTGCTCGCAAACAGCATACAAAACGTCCTCAATTCGACGCGCGCGGAGCTGGACGGGATTAGGGACGGCTCCACGCGCCTGGCCGCGCTGATCGCGCGCAAGTTCGTGGAACACATGATTGCGCATGCGCCGGAGCTCTATCTCGAGCGCTGCATCGAAGAGTGCCTTGAGCTTGTGCATCGCGAGCCGGAAATCGTGATCGACATTCCCGCTAGCGCGCCGCAAAGCCTTAAAGACCGGCTCAGCAAGATGGCGCAGGAGAACGGGCTCGATATGTCGATGCGAATTATCGAGAACCAGGCGCTTGATGGCGTCAAATGCCGCCTCCATTGGAAGAGCGGCGGCGCGGAGATCGCGCTTGAAGATGCACTCAGCAAGATCGACGAAATCGTTGAAGACCACATTTCCGCTCTAAGCGCGGGCGCTGAGGCCGGGGCACAGCCGGCGCCCGAGCAGGCAACCGCATGACACATCGGGGAGATTGAAGAATGGCAGACCCGAACCAGCCTAATGAAGGCGAAGTCGATCTTCCTGATCTGAGCGACGAAGCAAAGGCCGTCGCGACGGACGCTCCGGCGGACAAACCCCCGGAGGAGGATTCGCAGAAATTCGCCACCGACTTGCAGGCCGTCTACGACGTGCATGTCAGCGTCTCTGCCGTGCTCGGCAAGACGCAGATGGAGGTGAGCGAGCTTCTGAAGCTCGGGCGTGGCGCGATTGTCGAACTCGACCGCAAGATCGGCGAAGCCATCGACATCTACGTCAACAACCGCCTGGTCGCGCGCGGCGAGGTCGTCGTTGTCGAAGATCGGCTGGGCATAACCATGACGGAAATCGTCAAGGGCGGAATGCAGTGATGAGCGTTCCAACTCGCCCGCACTCCAAATCATCTCCCCCCGTTTCCGGGGGGAGTGCCCCCGACTTGATCGGGGGCGAGGGGGGCCGTTATCGACCGATCAAGGGCCCCCTCCGTCG
>JBAQHC010000234.1:0-9402 GCA_049288095.1 Alphaproteobacteria bacterium
TCACCCGGCTTGCCGAAGCATGCTTCAGCAAGCCACCCTCTCCCACAGGGGGAGAGGGGTTATTTCAGTTCTTTCACTTTGTCGCGGAGCCTGAATTTTTGAATTTTGCCGGTCGAGGTTTTCGGCAATTCGCCGAACACGACCTGGCTCGGGCATTTGTAGCGCGCGAGATTGTCTTTGCAGAATTGCATAATCTCTTCGGCGCTCACATTCGGTGCGCCGGGCTTGAAATTGACGAAGGCGATCGGAGTCTCGCCCCATTTTTCGTCGGGCCTGCCGATGACGGCGGCTTCCAACACATGCGGATGCTTGTAGAGAATCTCCTCGACTTCGATCGATGAGATGTTCTCGCCGCCGGAGATGATGATGTCTTTGGAGCGGTCTTTGATCTGAATGTAATTGTCCTCGTGCCACACGCCCAGGTCGCCGGAGTGAAACCAGCCGCCCTTGAACGCTTCTTCGGTGGCCTTGGGATTTTTCAGATACCCCTTCATCACGATATTGCCCTGGAACATCACCTCGCCCATGGTCTCGCCATCGCGCGGCACTTCTTCCATCGTGCCGGGGTCGCGCACCGAAAGCCCCTCGAGCACGGCATAGCGCACGCCCTGGCGCGATTTGATCTTTGCGCGTTCCTCGAGCGGCAAATGATTCCAATGCTCCTTCCACGCATTCACGGTGGCTGGGCCATAGGTTTCGGTAAGGCCGTAGAGATGCGTCACCTTGAAGCCAGCCGCCTCCATCTGCGCAAGCACCGGCGCGGGCGGCGGCGCGGCGGCGGTGAAAAACTCGACGGTGTGCGTGAGCGGCTTTTTCTGTGCTTCGCTCGCGTTGATGAGCATGCTCATTACAATCGGCGCGCCGCAGAGATGCGTTACCTTGTGCTTCGCTAGCGCCTCGTAGATGCGTGCTGAATCAACGCGGCGCAGGCACACATGCGTTCCGGCGACCACACTCACCGACCAGGTGAAGCACCAGCCATTGCAATGAAACATCGGCACGGTCCAAAGATAGACCGCGTGCTCGCGCATCCCGCCGGTGATGATATTACCGAGCGCCAAGAGATGCGCGCCTCTGTGGTGATAGACGACGCCCTTGGGGTTGCCCGTCGTGCCGCTGGTGTAATTGAGGCTGATCGCGTCCCATTCATCGTCGGGCAGAACGTAAGGATGCTCCTTCAAGCCGCCAATGAAACTTTCATATTCGATTTCGCCGATGCGCTCGCGCTCGCCGAACTGGGCATCCGCGACATCAATGACGATCGGCTTCGTTTTGGCGAGCTTGATCGCCTCGCGCGCAAGCGTTGCGAATTCGGGATCGACGAAGAGCAGCTTCGCTTCGCCGTGATCGAGAATGAAGGCGACTTCGCCGGGCGACAGGCGATAATTGATCGTGTTGAGCACGCCGCCGCAGAGCGGCACGCCATAGTGCGCTTCGATTTGCGCCGGCACATTGGCGAGCAAGGTCGCGACCGTATCGTTCTTCTTGATGCCGCGCGCTTTGAGCGCCGAAGCAAGCTTGCGGCAGCGCGACCAGAGCTCGGCGTAACTGAATTCGAGATCGCCATGAATGACGGCGATGTGATCGGGAAATGTCGATGCCGCGCGCTCGAGAAAGGTGATCGGCGATAGCGGCTGATAATTCGCGGGGCTCTTGTTCAGATCGCGTTCGTAAGGGTTGCCCATGGCTTCCGCCGTTTCCTTGCCCGCCGCCGCTCGCAGCGCTGTTGATCCTTGTCAAGCAAGGCTAGTGAAAGCAGGGATATGAAACAAGCAGCGGGTTTTGACTACGCCGCAAACGCGAATACCGAGGGAGAGAGCGATGGGTTATGTGCTCACGTTCCGGCATCTGCTTGCGCCGGTTCTTATCCGGATCATCTATTACATCGGCGCGGCACTCATTGTTATCGAGGGCGTTCTCAACATCCTCGGCATCAATCGCATCAAAGACGGCGTTAGCGCGTTGCCGTCGCATGAAGTGGGGCCTGCGGAACAATATCTCTACAACTTCAGCAGCAATCCCTGGCTCGTTCTGATCTCGATCCCCATCGCGCTCATCCTGTGGCGCGTGTGGTGTGAGGTTTGGATCGTCATCTTCCAGATCGATGACCGCCTCGGCGAGATCCGCGATTCCCTAAAAGGGCAGTAGTATCCTGTTTGACCGCTCTTGAAAGGCAGGGTCGCGCCCTTCATGTTGCGCTCCGGGACGGGGCGTAATGAACGATCAACCAGCCGATGTTTTGATTGCCGCAGAAGCGCGGGCCGGCGCGCCGGAGGGAGCGCCGCGTCTTTCGGGCGAATTCATCCGCCAGGCACTCCTCAGCAAGGTGGAGATCCCGGCCGATTGTCCGCTCACGGTCGATGATCGAGGTGCGCGCCTGGAGGGCGCGATCATCGAAGGCGAGCTTGATCTTTCCGCAGCCGGATTTGACCGGCCAATCATCTTCGAGCGATGTACATTTGCTCAGCCTATCGTCTTAACGCGCGCGAAGCTCGACCATCTCTCCATTTTGAAAAGCCGCGCACCGGGCCTCCTTGCTCAGTTCGCGGAATTCCACGGCGGGCTCGATCTCCGAGGTACGTGGCTCGATAGCCCCGACAGCATCGCGCTCAATGGCGAGGGCATCAGGGTGGGCAATTCGGTCTGGCTATCGGATGGCTTCGTGTCAACCGGAACCGTCGTGTTGCGCGATTCGCAAATCAATCACGCTCTCTTCTGCATGGGCGGCAAAATTCAAATAAAACATCCGTTGGCGGCGACCAGATCCACAGAGGGGCCAACTAGAATCGAGGGCCTGGCGATCTACGCCCTCGGCGCCGCAATCGGCTATGTGTTGCTGACCGCATGCCAGATTAGCGGCTTGGCCGGCTTCGTATCCGCAAGCGTTCGAGGCAATTTCGGCGTGATTGGGTCATCCCTCACCTCTGGAGGGCTCCTGCTCACACACACCGAGATCGGCGGCTCGCTCATTTTCGCTCGAGTAGAAGCCTTCGAGGGCCTGCTCGATCTCACCGGCGTCAATGCGAAGGGCCTGGTGGAGGACGGCAGCATCTGGGCCGATTCGAAAACGGGCAAGCCGCGCCCCGGCGTGAGAATGTACCTCGAAGACCTGCGCTACGCAGACTTTGTCAGTGTCGAGTTTGCGCTAATGGACATGGATTGGCGCAAGCGACTTGCTTGGTTGAAGGCTCAGCCAGCGGAACTATTGTCCGCGGAATTTGTCTCGCAGCCTTTCACTCAATGCGCGAGTGTGCTTCGGGAAAAGGGCGATGCGCACGGCGCGAAGATGATCTTGTTCGAGCGTGAGCAGCTGCGCCTCAAGGCCAAGCATGTCGGCTTCTGGGAGAAGGCCGGCGGCCATATTCTCGGCGTGCTTGCCGGGCACGGCTACAAGACCGAACGCGCGCTTTATTGGGCGATCGGCGTCTGGATCTTGGGCGGGCTTATCTTCGGTGTCGCTGATTATCTCGGTGAGATGCGCCCTGCCGACCCGCACATTCTCGTCGAGCACGAATATCAGGAGACACTTCGTCCGCCAACGGATTATGAGCCGGTCAATCCGCTGCTTTACTCCGCCGATATTCTCTTGCCGGTCGTCGAGCTCGGCCAGCAGGAATATTGGATTCCACGCAATGCCGGCGAGCACATCGCCGATGTCGACCATGCGTTTCCGAACTTGGCGCGGGGGCTGCGGGACACGATTGCTTGGCTGTTCAGCGGCTGGTTGCCCAAGGCGTATTATTATTTCGAGATCTTCATGGGCTGGCTGCTTGTTTCCATCGTCATTGCCGGTTTCTCCGGCCTCCTCGGCCACGCCAAGGAGGAATGAACGCGACAGAACTTAGCTGTGGCCGGCTGGCGTCGTCTGATAGTCTTCTTCCAACCAACAAAGAAGCGACGGTGGGAGCAAGGGTCATGGCGGAAAACAACGTGCCGCAGAGCATTGAAGCCGCAGAGTGGGCCGGCCAAATGGGTGCGAAGTGGCTCGCTCATCTGGATCAGTTCGAAGGCATGATCGCGGGCGTTGGCTCTGCTGTTATAGCCGAGGCCAAGTTCAAGCCGGGTGAGCGCGTCATCGACATTGGCTGCGGCGGCGGTGCGACGAGCATGGAGATCGCGCGCATTGTCGGACCGAACGGATCGGTCACCGGATTGGATATTTCTCCGGCGCTCGCGCGGCATTGCGAAAGTCGCGCACGCAAGGCGGGACTGAGCAACACGCGGTTCATCGCCGGCGATGCCGCAACGACCAAGATCGGCGATGCGAATTTCGACCGCCTATTCTCCCGCTTCGGGGTGATGTTCTTCGCGGACTCCAAAGCGGCCTTCGCGCATATGCATGGGTTTCTGAAGCCGGGCGGCGGCTTGAACTTCGCCTGCTGGGGTCCGCCGCCGGAGAACACATGGATGCAGGAGATCGCGGCGGTGTCGCAGCGTATCCTGCCGGCGCCACCGCCGATGCCGCCAGCGCCGAGCGAGCCAGGGGCGATGCCCGGACCGTTCGCCTTTGCCGACCCCGATTATGTTCGAGGGATTTTGCAGAGCGCCGGATTCACCGACATCAACATCAAGCCGTGGCGCGGCCATCTGCACTTCGGCGGGCGCGATGGCAATCCGGAAGAAGCTGCGCGATTCATCATGGAAGCGATGCCGATGGGTGCCGCGCTTCAGGATCAACCAGCAGAAAAGCAGCGGCAGGCGCGGGCCGAGCTCACTGAGGCCTTTGCGCGGCATAAGGGCCCCTCGGGGCTCAATCTGCAGGGTGTGTGCTGGTTCGTTTCGGCGCGTGCCTGAGGCCATTCAGCTGAGATCGGATAATACCGAGCGCACTTTGTTGGCGCTGATCTCAAGTGAGGTCGGCGATGGCGTCCCAGAGGAGCTTGATGCCGACGACCAGCACCATCGCGTAGCACACGCGATAAAACGGCTTTTCCGGGATGATCTTGTGCAGCCAGATGCCGAGCATCATGCCGATCGGCGCAAGCGGGATAAGCGCGGCTGATGTTTCGAGATTACCCGTGTTGAGTTGGCCCAGCAGCGCATAGGGCAACGTCTTCATCGCGTTCAGCGATGCGAAAAACATCACGCTTGTACCGACATAGATGGTCTTGTCCAAGCGCTGCGGCAGCATATGCATTTGAAACGGCGGCTTGCCGGCGTGTGAAACAAAGCTCGTGAAGCCAGCGCCCGTGCCGCACAGCGTGCCGGAAAACCAGCCGCGCTTTGCGGGTTTGTCGCCCTTGGGCGTGTACCAATAAAGCGCGAAGGCAACAGTGATGATGCCGACGACAAGCTTGACGTAGTGCTCGCTTATGAGGCCCGAGGTGAGCGTGCCGATGCCGACGCCGATCACCGCGCCGGGAAGCAGCATCATCAAATTGCGCCTATCGAATGTCTTGCGGTAGGCGATGACGCCGAACAGATCCATCACCACGAGGATCGGCAGCATGATGCCTGCCGCCTGCACCGGGTTGATGATGAGCGCCATCAGCGGCACAGCGAGCAGGCCAATGCCGCCAGCAAATCCGCCCTTTGAGACGCCGGTCATCAGCACGGCAAAGGCGCCGACAGCGTAGAACCAAGGATTGTGAATCATCGGGCCGCCCCTTATCCCCTCTCCCCTATTGTGGGAGAGGGTGGCTCAAGTCGCATCACGACTTGAGCCGGGTGAGGGGTGTGGAGTCACGCTTGTTGCTCCACCCTCACCCGAAATGCTCCGCAGACGGAGCATTTCGGCCTCTCCCATCAAGGGAGAGGCGAAGAATTATTAGTTGCCGGAGGATTGCTCGGGCGTGTTCTTGAGCCGCGCGAACACGGATTCGGCAGTGAGCTCTTTTTCTTCTTCCTTCGGCTGCTCAGGCGGCTTGATTGCTTGGCGAACAAGGGCTGACGGCTGCACGGTTTCGCTCACGGGCTTCAAAGGCTGTCCGGTGCCGCCGGCCTTTGCCTCCTCGCGCGCCTTCTTGTCGGCCGCTTTCTTCACCGCGTCATCGAGATCGATCTGACTGCAGAGCCCCAGGCTCACCGGATCGACCGGCTTGATGTTCGCAGCGTTCCAGTGCGTGCGGTCACGGATGGATTCAATTGTCGATTTCGTCGTGCCGACAAGCTTGGTAATTTGGCTATCGGTCAGCTCGGGGTGATTGCGGAGCAGCCAATAGATCGCATCGGGGCGCTCTTGGCGCTTGGAGACGGGCGTGTATTTCGGTTTGCGCCGCGCTTTCGGCTCAGGCACGTCGGTTGCGACTTTCTCCATGCGCAAATGGTGTGCGGGGTCCTTCTCGCCGGCTTCGATCTCGGCGCGGCTGAGCTGGCCGTTCGCAACCGGATCAAGCCCCTTAATGCCCATGTCGACATCGCCATCGGCAATGCCTTTCACCTGCAGCGGATGCAGGGCGCAAAACTCGGCGATCTGATCGAAGGTCAAGGCGGTGTTCTCGACCAGCCAGACAGCGGTCGCCTTGGGCATCAGCAAACGGGCCATCAAACGTCTCCTCTCGCTCCGGGGCGCTATTACCCCGGCGCCAGGTCCTCCCGAACGGATAGGAACAGGCGATTTGACGCCCGCTTGTGGCAGGCGCCGGTCAAGCCTTCCGGGCAGAGGGTTCCGCCCACCGGCTCAAAACTCGCGGGCCGGTATATAGGGCGTTTGGCGGGTGAGGGGAAGGTGTTAGGCCTGGTGCTCTCTCGGCCGGGCCTTTTTATCCTTGGGCTTTGGGCATTGAAATTGCTTATATCCACAACCATATGCGGTTAGCCGTAAGCTATCGGAAACCACTAGCGTCCTAGGTTATTTGACCACCTAGGGCCATTGGCCCTATGGTCCGGACACATCGATTTGCAAACGGCCCCGCCTATTCGTCCTTGATGGAAGGCGCCTAGGCGCCACGAGTAGGCGGGGTCAATCCTCTCGTGTCGAATGTCCTTGCCCAAATATGCCATTCTTATGGATGGCGGCTTCGTAAAGAAAAAACTTCAGGCTCAGCACGGTCACTTTCCGACTGTGACTGAGGTTACCGCTGAGGTTGCGAGGATTAGGGCAAATCCAGCCCTCGCCAATCATACGCTGCTTAGGGTCTTCTACTACGACGCTCCTCCCGCGTCTGGAAAGCTAAGAAATCCAATCTCCGGTGTGCAGATCAACCTCGCGAATGATCCCCGCCATGCTGCCAATGTGAGTCTCCAGCAAAGCTTGGAAATGCAAAACGACTTTGCGCTGCGATCTGGCGAAACTGCTCTTCGGGGCTGGGCTTTGGGGGCCGCAGCTCTTCACGATATCGCACAGAACGGCGCCCGGGCGGTTACGGCTCAGGACTTTGTTCCGAACATCGAGCAAAAAGGAGTTGATCTCCGTATTGGGCTCGATATCGCGCGCTTAGCACTAGAGCATCTGGTTGACGTGATTGTTGTTGTCACAGCTGACAGCGATATGGTTCCGGCGTTTAGATTTGTCCGTCGCGAAGGAATTCGAATCTATCTGGATCACATGGGCCATAACGTCAAACGAGATCTAAAAGCTCATTCCGATATGGTCTTTTGAACAATCTGATCGCCGTCAGTCACAACTTCGAAACTGAATCAAGCTCCGGTTGTCAGCACAATTTTGCCGATATGGGCGCCCGAATCGAGCCGCCTGTGGGCGTCGGCCGCCTTCTCGAGCGGGAAGGTTGAATCGATGACGACCGAAACGCGTCGCGAGGCAAGGAAGGGCAGCACATGCTCCTTCAACTCCTCGGCAATCTCGGTCTTTTCGGCAACCGTCCGTGGACGGAGCGTGGAGCCGGTGAGCACGAGGCGCTTCATCATGATCGGGGCGAAATTGACTTGCGCAACGGGCCCGCCCAAGAGCGCGATCAAGGAATAGCGGCCCTTATCCGCGAGCAGGTCGATGTTCTTGGCGATGTAGCTTCCGGCAACCATGTCCAGGACGACATCGATGCCGCGCCCGCCCGTCTCGGCTTTGATGCGCTCGGCGAAATCCTCGGTCTTGTAATTGATCGCAACATGCGCGCCGAGTTTTTTGCACGCCTCGCATTTCGTGTCGGTGCCGGCAGTCGTGAAAATGCGCGCGCCAAACACTTTGGCGAGTTGAATGGCGGTGGTGCCAATGCCGCTCGAGCCGCCGTGAATAAGAATGCTCTCGCCCACCTTGAGCTTGGCGCGCATGAACACATTCACCCACACGGTGAAGAAGGTTTCCGGCACGCCTGCGGCTTCGATGTCGGTCACGGAGTCGGGCACCGGAATTGCGAGCGCTTCATCCACATTGCAATAGCTCGCATAGCCGCCGCCTTGAACGAGCGCCATCACGCGCTCGCCGACGTGCCGCCGCGTGACGCCAGGGCCGACGGCAACGATTGTTCCCGCAACCTCAAGGCCCGGCCAAGCCGGCGCGCCGGGCGGCACCGGGTAATTGCCGGCGCGCTGGAGCGCATCGGGCCGGTTGACGCCCGCGGCCGCCACCCTCACAAGCGCCTGGCCATGGCCGGGCTTGGGCGTTTCCATCTCGACGGCTTTGAGGACTTCAGGGCCGCCGGGCCGCTCGATGATCACGGCCGCCATTTTGCTCGGGATTGCGCTCGCCATTGCCGCGGCTCCTTCTTCCTTGGCCCGATTCGCGTGGGCCCAGCATTATTGCGCGCGGGGCCGCGCAGCGGCAGATTTAAAACGAGGCGGGGGCGTGACGGAGGTGACAATGGCGATCGATTTAGATGAGCTTGCACCGCGGAAGCCCGGCATTTCCTCGTTCCGGCACGAGGATCTCTCGCGCTATTCGATCGCCGATCTCGACGAGCGCATCAAGGATCTTGAAGCCGAGATCGCGCGCTGCCGCGAGCTTAAAGCTTCAAAGCAAGCGACCATGGCGAGCGCGCAAGGTCTGTTCAAGAAATGACCGCGCCACGCCCGCCATTGCCTCCATTCACGGCAGAGACCGCCGCCGAAAAAGCGCGCAAGGCCGAAGATGCGTGGAACACGCGCGATCCGGAGCGCGTGTCGCTCGCTTACACCGAAGACAGCAAGTGGCGGAACCGCTCGGAGTTCTTCTCCGGCCGCGCGGCGATTGTCGAATTCCTGAAACTCAAATGGGCGAAGGAGCTCGATTACCGGTTGATCAAAGAAGTGTGGGCGTTTACTGAAAATCGCATTGCCGTGCGCTTCGCTTATGAGTGGCATGATGCGGCGGGCAATTGGTTTCGCTCACATGGCAACGAGCAATGGGAGTTCGATGAGCTTGGGCTGATGCGCCGGCGCGAAGCGAGCATCAATGATGTGCCGATCAAAGAGAGCGAGCGGAAATTCCGTTGGCCGCTCGGCCCGCGCCCCGCGGGTCACCCGGGACTGACAGCGCTCGGGCTTTGAACACACATAACTGCAACCCTCCCCTTGCGGGAGGGTCGAAAT
>JBAQHC010000235.1:0-1563 GCA_049288095.1 Alphaproteobacteria bacterium
TGCTTGGGCTGCTGATCTCGAATGCCAACACCTCGTTCCGTGCGCTCGGGGGCGACGTGACCGCGCTATCGGCGCCGATCCTCCGACTCGACAATATACTGCGTCGATACGGGCCGGACACATATCCAGCTCGGGAGACGCTGCGACAGTACGCCGATCAGAAGACTGCCGATCTGTTTCCCGACGAAGGGGCAGACGTTCGCCTCGACAACCCGTCGACATACGAACTGCTCCAGCGGCTCGAAGATTCGATGCTTGAATTGAAACCTTCAAATCCCCGCGACCAATGGTGGCTGGGTCAGGCTATGACGCTTGCCGGCAAGATTGGTGACACACGCTGGCTGCTGGTCCAGCAGCTTGGGCAGGGAACGCCAAAAGCATTCCTCGCTCTCTTGATCTTCTGGCTGACCTTACTATTCGCCAGTTTTGGTCTGTTCGCGCCGCGTAACTTAATTTCAGTGGTGACCCTGACGCTATGCGCACTAGCTGTAGCCGGCGCCGTTGGAATGATCCTCGAATTGGAGAAGGGATTCGGAGGACTGATCCATATCTCGCCACAGCCAATGCGCCAGGCGGCCAAGGTTTTGGAAACCAAATCAAATGATACGGCGGGGCTCGGTCAAAACAGATCAAATAAGGTCAGCAGGTCACGCCTTTGGGATTGAAATGGCATCTTGGTGATCACGGGCGGTGACCAGTCGGGTTACGGCTTTGGGGTTTAGTTAGCGTCCCAAGCTCTTTTGCGCATCCGTTAGCATCGCGTCGAAGCGGCCGTCGGTCGTCATCTCGGTGATCCCCTTGCCAAAGCCCTCAACGAGAGAGCGGCAAGGCGACTTCTTGGAAAAGGCGACGAACATTTCGGCGGTGAGCAGCGCCTGATCGAGTGCCACGACCTTATCTTTCAGTCCGTCTTTGGCCGCCTCGGCGACACCCGGATAGTAGCCGGCAATCAAATAGTCGGCTTTGCCATCCAATAGCGCCTTGAAGGCGTCGTTAATCCCCTCGGCGCGGGCGACGTCGAGCTTGTCCTTCATGAAGGCATCGAACTCTGTGCCATAGCTCTCGCCTTTGTTGGTCACGCCCTTCTTGCCGACCAGGTCGTTCTGGCCTTTGAAGGGAAACTCCTTGCCCTTAGCCACGAAGATCGCCACGTCATCGAACATGAAGGCGGGCTTCACGTAATCGAGATAGGCGGCGCGCTCGTCGTTATAGTAGATGCCGAAGATCATGTCGGCCTTGCCGTCGCGCGCCGCCGCCTGGGCGTCGGCCCAGCTCCCCATGAATTTCGACTCGAGCGGCACCTTTAGATCTTTGGCAATGGCCTCGACCAGCATTGGCGCGGCGCCGGCGATGTTGTCGCCGTCCTTGTAGGCTATCGCCGGATATTGCGGATGACCCGTCGCGGTGATCTTGGCGCACTCATCGGCGGCGAAGGTCGCATTGGCCGTCAGCGCGACGGCTACGAACGCGCCCAAGCAGAGAAACCGTTTCATGATCAAAGGTCCTTGTTTCTAATCGGGGTGGGGGAAGGCAGGGGCCAACCGGAGACAGGCTGCTCTATAC
>JBAQHC010000236.1:0-6468 GCA_049288095.1 Alphaproteobacteria bacterium
GGAGGGACGAATGAGCAAGCATAATCGCACTCGTTTATGCGCGCGCCTAGCAGCAGTCACCGTTTTTTGCGCGATTCTCACCGCTTGTGTAGCGGAAAAAGGCGGTGGGACAAGCATTTTTGGCCCCTCGGGCGGAGCGGGCAGGCCCGTTTATGGGCTCGAACGCGGCTCACAGGTCGAGCCGTTGATCTCTGGAAACGACCGGGAGGCCATCGCCAACGCGGCGGGCGATTTGCTCGCTTCGACCCAGCCGGAAGCTGCGCGCAACTGGAGTGGGGGTGGTGATTCGGGGCAAGTAAGGCTTGGTGGAACAGTACTTTTGGGCCTCGATGCGACGTCTGGCGCACCGATCGCGGCGCCTGCCGGTATCGACACATCACTGGCTCTCGCGCCTGCCTCGGGCAATTATACAGCGATCAAGAACATCAATGTGCGGCTCGGCCCCTCGGCAACGGCAATGGTGAGCCAAACCTTGAACGCCGGAACGACGGTGCGCGCTTACGGCTACGAGAAGACCGGCAACTGGTACCTCATTGGTGAGCCTGACAGCATCTTGGGCTATGCGTCCGGCGATCTTCTCAAGCCCGCCGGCGGGGGCGAGCCGATGCTTGCGGGCGGAGCGCCCAAGCGTCCAAGGCTTTGCCGCAATGTCGAGCTTTCGATCACAATGGCGACATCGCGCACTGACTCATGGACGAGCGTTGTGTGCCGCACTGATGCGGGCTGGGAAGTGCCGGCCGAACGCGGACTTAATTGATTCAATAGACCCTCTCCCTTTAGGGAGAGGGAAGGGTGAGGGTGCGGAGCTTGTCGTTCACCCTCACCCGACATTCGAAGCGAGTTCGAATGTCGACCTTTCCCTGAAGGGAGAGGTGATCGCGTGCACGATGATTTGATCCGTCTACAGACGATCAAGCCGTGGCCGGCTTGCGCATTGTGGCGCCTTCGAGCGAAAACGCGCCAGGCCCCATGCCCGTGATGAATAAGCAAGCACCGACCATCACGATTGTCGACATGAAGAGATGCATCACCGTTTGCTGCATCGCGCCCGGCGGCATCGTCCAGAAATGATTGAAGATCGTGGTTGCGAGGATCGAATAGCCCGCGAGAATGAATGCGGCGATGCGCGCCTTGTAACCGGCGATCACCGCGAGCCCGCCGACGATCTCGACCACGATTGCCGCCGGCAATAAGACCGGTATCATCGGCATATGCTCCGAAGCCATGTATTGGCCAGTCGCCTCATAGCCCGGGATCTTGCTGACGCCGGACGCAACATAAATCGCACCGATCAGCACGCGGCCAGCCAGTGTCGAAAGTGCTTGAAAGTTCATTTGCCCTCCCGATTGGACCTCGAGAGGTCCTTTTGTTTTGATTGTCTATTGTAACACGCACCGCTTCGGCGCGGCACCGAGCATGCTCGATTTCTTCGACGCCCAACCCTCGCGTTAATTGAGGCCATTAATAAGTCCCCCTCCCTTTGGGAGGGGAGAGCGCGAAGCGCTAGGGGAGGGATTGGGATGGCGCAACAAGCCCTCCCCTAACCCCTCCCTGAGGGAGGGGCAGTGCTACTTCAATTTGAGGGCGGCTTTGACCGTCGAGCGGTGGCGCGAGCGGTCGTCTGAACCAGGACTGTGAGCGATGATCGATAAGTCCCAAAGGCCATCGCCGGCTTGACGAAGATTGTACCCAAGCCCTCGTAATATGTGGGTAGCAAGAGGTTGGCTTGCTGCAAACGCATTAATCTGGGTACGCACGCGACGAACTCTTGCTGCGCCCGATCTAGCCAAGTCACAGATTGCGGGTGGGCACGATGCCATTGCTCCGGCGCAAATTCGTCAAGCACCTGAGCCGCACGAAAACGTAATCCGAAAAATTGGTACAGCGGTTGGCCGAGCAGCATTGTCGCGAACCATGCGACAACGCCGCCAAAGAACGAAATCAGGAGCTCGATCAAACGCTCAAGCCGTAAAGCTTGGCGGCGTTGTCGTGCGTGATCTTCTTGACGAGCGCCGGATCAAAGCCCTTCATC
Organism: Alphaproteobacteria bacterium; assembly: GCA_049288095.1. GTDB lineage: Bacteria > Pseudomonadota > Alphaproteobacteria > CAWBKL01 > CAWBKL01 > CAWBKL01. Next base: position 2,033 of record JBAQHC010000236.1, read on the forward strand.
GTCCGCTCGATCGTCGCGCGGCTGTTCGGCCAAATCGAATCCGGGTGCGGATAATCCGTCGCCCATAGGAGATTGTCGCCGTAAAACTCGGTCAGGCGCATCGTCACCGGGCTTTGTTGGAAGGTCGAATAAATCTGCGTCTTGAAGATCTCGGAGGGCTTCTTCTTGAACGGAATGCCGCCCTTGTCCTTGTAGAAATTCTCGGCCTCCCAAAGCCGCCAGTGGCGATAGTCGAGCTCTTCGACAACCCAAGGCAGCCAGCCCGCGCCGGATTCCGCAATCACGACTTTCATCTTTGGATGACGCTCCAAGATGCGCCAGGCAAAGAGGTCAACAAACGAATCCAAGAACTGCGTCACGAAGCTTTTCATATGCGTGAAGTTCGCAGCCATCGTTCCGCGCGCGGGATCGCCCTCGGGCGGGAAGAGCACGGTCACGTGCCATGACAGCACGATGCCGGTTTCCTCAAGCGCGTTCCACAGCGGCTCCCAGCGCGGATCATGCAGACGCGGCTGAACTGCGGCGATCTGCAGGTTGACTTGCTTGACGCCGCCTTGCTTGCCGAGACGCAGAACTTCGGCGGCTGCAGCCTCGGGATTTTCCGGCAGAATGCGCACGCCGAGCAAACGATCCGGCGCCACTCTGCACCAATCGCCGAGCCAATCGTTGTAGACACGGTGCAGCTCGTTGGTGAACTCCTGTTCTTTGCTCTTGATCGAGTTGACCGGGCCGAACACGACTTGGGTGTAAAGCCCGTCGCGATCCATGTCGGCGAGGCGAAGCTCCGGAACCGCCGGCCGGCGCTGCGCGAGATCGAACTCGCCGCCGCGATCAAGCCCCGTGTAGATCGGCTTAGGCCCTTTGTTCGGCTTCGAGCGGCCGTTCCAATTGCCCCAATTGAAGCCGTCGCACATCCAGAAGGCGCGGCCATCTGCCTCTTCGATATGGGGCGCGCGCTCGCGTAAGGCGCGCGGCAGCCGCGCCGACCAGAGATCCTCGGGCAGCATATTGAGGTCCATGTGGTCGTCGCAGGAGATAAGTTTATAGTTGAAGTTCACCGGGCTGTTCCTTCGGGCTGGCATTTTCTCTTCGCCCGTGAGTCAAACACCGGCGGTTGCACCCGTCAACGATGCTGTTGTCACAAGTCTTGCGCTGCGGAAAAAGGCCGTTTCGCCGCGGGTTCAGGGACACCCGCCTCCTCGATTGGTGAACCGAAGCTCTGAGCTCAACCTTCGGCTACATATTCCAATATGTCGCCGGGCTGGCAATCGAGCGCGCGGCAAATCGCTTCGAGCGTCGAGAACCGAATGGCTTTGGCTTTTCCGGTCTTCAGCACGGAGAGATTCTGCGCCGAGACGCCGACCGCATCTGACAGCGCATTGAGCGAGGTTTTGCGCCGCGCCATCATGACGTCGAGATTGACGATGATCGCCATCGCTAAACCGTGTGCGCGGCTTCGTCTTCGAGCCGGCGTGCTTCCGCCATGACTTGCGCGATGAGGCAAAGCCCGAGGCCCGCAAATAAGAGAAAAAGATGAGGGCCGAGCGCGCCAAGAATGACCGGATGCAATGCGCGCGCAAGGATTGCCGGCAGAAGCGTCGCTACGGCCTGAACGATTGCAATCGCGACGAGCAGCAAGCCGATATTGCGCATGAGCCCGGTATTCCGTTCACTGAACAACTCGGCGCTCTGGAAGTGTGCGAGCAGGCGTTCGAATTGCACAATAGCGAGCACGACGAGCGCGATGGTCATGCCGACGAGCGTTGCACGCAGCGCGACATTGCCGCGGATTTGCTGCTGAAACAGCGCGGGGCCGTTGATGCGATAAATCATGTCGCGCACGACCGGCTTTGCATTGGCTGATACCCCGCCCGGCAAGGGCTGTTGCATCCCACCTGTTCTGAAGAAGACTGTCGGCGGTGGCGGAGGAGGATGCTGAAGGAAATCCTCGATCCGGGTCTTCAACGACTCTGGCAGGGCTTTGACAATATCATCCGGCAATTTCGCGCCCGTGAAATCGCGCTCGATTGTCGTGCCATCTTTGATCAGCGTGATATGGCCTTTTGAATCGTTGCCAATTCCGCCTCGTCTTATGGTGACGTCAACGCCGCCCTCGTTGAGGCGAAACATCAATTCGTCCGGCTTAGGCAACGCGAAAGTCGCAATGCCTGGACAGGCGAGGTCGCTGGCGGCTGGCGAGCCTGATGCTTGCGCGGCCGGCGCCGGTGCAATCATTAGACACGTGCGCGCCGAGGCGAGCATGTTCGGCGGCAGTGGTAGGTCGAACGGCGCATCGACCGGTGCCTCGAACGCCATATCGCCGGGAACAGCGACATAACCGGAGCTGTAGCTGAAGCCGAAATAGCCGATGATGACCAGGAACGCCGTGTAGAGCAGGATCCGTAATGCCAAGCTCAGCCGGGCAATCGCCGCGCGCGGGCCACTCATATGCGCCTCCCCATTTTAGGTCCGAAAAGCCTGCCATCGGCCTATCATGATTACCAATCAACTTTTCATGATAATCGATAAATATGCGGCAGGTTTTGCAGGGAATGCCGGATGGGCGCGCCTGTCCTTGACAGGGGACGGGACAACCGACAATTAACCAGGAGGCGCGCAACCTCGTTTTGGCGCCGTGATGGATTGGCCAGTGACGTATAAGTTTTCGAGCGATGGCATTGCGGACCTGGGCGAGAGCTTCCGGGCAAGCCCGCTTCTTCCGCTCGCGCTTCTTCTTATCGGCCCCTGAGCGCCGACCAGCCGGATCTGCCGGCGGGCACTCAGGGGAGCCTTGAAGATGCACCGCAACCGATCCGATGAAGGAAATTCCCAATGTCTTACGTAACCGACCCGGCTCACGTCCGGATCTTCGACACTACCTTGCGTGACGGCGAGCAATCGCCCGGCGCGTCCATGACGCTCGAAGAGAAGCTGAAAGTTGCCCAAGAGCTCGAAGCCATGGGCGTTGACATTATCGAAGCCGGTTTTCCGATTGCCTCGAATGGCGATTTCGAGGCTGTCGCGGCGATCAGCAAGATCGTCAAGAACTCGGTCGTCGCGGGTCTTGCGCGCGCGGCGCAAGGCGATATCGACCGCGCCGGTGAAGCGCTCAAGCCCGCGCGCGGGAAGCGCATTCACACTTTCATTGGCACATCGCCGTTGCACCGTGAGTTTCAGCTCCAGCTCGACCGCGACCAAGTCCATGAGCGTGTGATTTCCTCGGTTACGCGCGCGCGCAATTGGACCGACGATGTCGAATGGTCGCCAATGGATGCAACGCGCACGGAGCATGATTTTCTATGCCGCGTGATCGAGGCCGCGATCAAGGCAGGCGCAACGACCATCAATATTCCCGACACTGTCGGCTATGCGACGCCCGAGGAATATTACGATTTGATCCGTATGCTGATCGAGAAGGTGCCGAACTCTGATAAGGCCGTGTTCTCGACCCATTGCCACAATGATCTCGGCATGGCGGTGGCCAATTCGCTCGCCGGTGTGCGCGCGGGCGCGCGGCAGATCGAGTGTTCGATCAACGGGCTCGGTGAGCGCGCCGGCAATGCCGCGCTCGAAGAAGTCGTGATGGCGCTCAAGACGCGCGGTGACATCATGCCTTATAAGACCAAGATCGATACGACGCATCTGACACGTGCTTCCAAGCTCGTGAGTCAAGTCACGAACTTTCCGGTGCAATACAACAAGGCGATCGTCGGCAAGAATGCATTCGCACACGAGAGCGGCATTCATCAGGACGGTGTTCTTAAGAATGCGCAGACCTACGAGATCATGACGCCGGCAAGCGTGGGCATAACCGAAAGCGCGCTCGTCATGGGCAAGCATTCCGGGCGCCATGCCTTCCGCTCCAAGCTCGAAGAGCTGGGCTTTGATCTTGGCGCCAATGCGCTCGAAGATGCGTTCCGCCGCTTCAAGGATCTCGCCGACAAGAAAAAGCATGTGTTCGACGATGACATAATTGCCCTCGTCGATGAGACAGTGGAGGAAGCTGGCGAGCGCATCACGGTCAAGCGTCTCCGCGTGATTGCCGGCACGGAAGGGCCCCAGGAGGCCGAGCTTACGCTTTCCATCAACGGCGAAGATCGCCAGGTGAAATCGACGGGCAATGGCCCGGTGGATGCAATCTTCAATGCGATTCGCGCGCTGTTTCCGCACGAGGCGAATTTGCAGCTTTACCAAGTGAGTGCGGTGACCGAGGGCACCGATGCGCAGGCCGAGGTGAGCGTAAGGCTCGAAGAAGGCGGCAAGATTGTCGTCGGCTGGGGCGCTGACACCGACACACTCGTGGCCTCCGCGAAGGCCTATGTCAGCGCGCTCAACAAGCTGTTGGTGAAGCGCGAGCGCACGGCGCCGCCTGACGAGGCTCCGGCCAAGAGGATCAAGCCGTAGTCAATTTCCTCCCCCTGAAAGGGGGAGGTCGA
>JBAQHC010000237.1:0-6030 GCA_049288095.1 Alphaproteobacteria bacterium
CTCTACAAATTAGGAGGCATAAACGAACACTCCATTCTATTTCGTGAAGTCCAAGGCGACTCCGAAGATGTTGAAGTGCCTCGGTCGGACGATCACATTCATCTCGTAGAAGATGAACATTTTTATAGCGCTCATGAGGTGACTGTTATCGTCAACGGCAAAGCTAAAATGGTTACTCAACATCGATTGGCTTTTGATCAAGTCGTTGCGCTCGCATTTTCCCAAGTGCCATCTGGTGCGAACATCCTGTTCACCATCACTTACAGAAACGGTCCGCCGCGGAATCCAAGCGGCTCGCTATTGGAAGGCCAAACCGTGCGGATTCAGGATCAAATGATATTCAATGTCACATCAACTGATAAATCGTAGCGCTGATCTCAAACGACTTCGCGATGAGGGCTATCACGTAGAAGTCCGAGATGGGTTTTTGTTTATTCACGATGTGCCGTATGTCAATGCATCGCGGAAGATCGCAAGAGGCACGTTAGCTTCCAAGCTAACTCTCGCGGGAGATAGAACAGCGAAGCCAGACGACCATATCGCCTACTTTATCGGCGATCATCCTTGCAATGCCGATGGCACCGAAATCTCCAAAATAAAGCACGCAAGCGGACCTACGGCTTTGGTAGATGGTCTCATCGCCCACCATTCTTTTTCTGCCAAACCTACGACGGGCTCGTACAACGACTATCACCATAAGATGGAGACCTATGCGGCCATCTTGAGCAGTCAGGCCCAGAAGCTCGACCCGACCGTAAAAGCCACCTCCGATACAGTTTTGGCGAATGATAGTTCGGATGGCCCGTTTCGCTATGTCGATACGGCCTCAAGCCGCGCAGAGATCGTTGATATCTCGATGAAGCTGGCGCTGCCAAAAATCGGCATCGTGGGGCTTGGTGGCACTGGATCATATGTGCTCGATTTAGTCGCGAAGACGCCTGTATCCGAAATTCATCTGTTTGATGGCGATCACCTCTTGCAGCACAATGCATTTCGATCACCAGGCGCCGCCTCGCTGGAGGAACTCGAGCGAAAGCCATTCAAAAGTGACTACTTCCTCCAAATCTATTGCCGGATGCATAAGGGAATTCGTTCTCATCCCGTCTATATAGAAGAGAACAATCTTGATCTTCTCGACGACTTAAATTTTGCATTCCTGTGTCTCGACAGCGGAAAGGCTAAGTCTTTCATAATTTCTCGCTTGGAAGCGCGAAATATCCCCTTCATCGATGTCGGCATGGGACTCTTTCAAGTTGATGATCGTCTTGGCGGCATTGTGCGCCTTACAACAAGCACGCCGTCAATGCGTGAGCATGTTCACACAAAGAAACGCATACCGATGCACGCATCACAGATACAAAATATCTACGAACGCAACATTCAGATCGCCGATCTCAACGCGCTTAATGCGGCTCTTGCCGTTATTAAGTGGAAAAAGCTGCAAGGTTTCTATCTCGATTTGGAGTGCGAGCATTTTACGACTTACACGGTCGATGGCAACGTGCTGATGAACGAGGACGTGAGCAAATGACGCGATCCGCGATACGGCATGTCTTTGTCGATTACATCCCAGAGGAAATGGAAGAAGGAATACTCTATATTTCTATCAAGTACGCGACGGCCGCTCATAAATGCTGCAGCGGTTGCGGCCTTGATGTGGTAACGCCAATTACGCCGACCGATTGGGTGCTTTCGTTTAACGGAGAATCTGTCTCTCTCAACCCGTCAATCGGTAATTGGAGTTTTCCCTGCAGGTCTCATTATTACATCCACAATAATCAAGTTCTTTGGGCAAAAGGTTGGTCCCAGGAGAGGATTGACGCCGGGCGAGCAAGCGATCGAGCGAATAAGCAGCGGTTTTTCGAGGGCGGCCAATCAGGCGCGCATGTTCAGTCCGAACAGCGTACTTTTGAAGTGGGTAAACGGAAGAGCCCATGGCGCTTCTTAAGTGACTGGCTTCGCCCTAAGAAGTAAAACTAGCTCTGGGGCCTGGAGATGGGAGTCATACTTGAAGTAAAAAACTATCGCTGCTTCGCTAGGCCTACGCAGGTCGAGTTGGGGCATGCGTTCGTTGCGTTCATCGGCCTGAACAATGCCGGAAAATCGACAATCATGCGATTTCTCTTTGAGTGTCGAGATATCCTGAAAAACATCGCAGCAGACAGCGAAATCTTTCGGCAGAGTCTCGTCGCACCTCAGGAGTTCACGCCGAACGGATTAATCGACAGCGACGAGATTTTCTCTAACCTTAATAGCAATGGGTTCGAGTTTTCGGTTTTGTTCTCGGGCGATCCACGGGCGACCTCGCATGCCCTAAAACGAGTGACAGTTAGCGTATCGCGCACTCTCAAATGGCAAACGACAGTCGAAACAGCGGCTGGGGTGCTCGACGTTAATCCAGCGCGACAGCTAAATTGGAATGGGTCAATTCTTACGACCGTTGACGGCCAGGTGTTGGCGGACTTTACGGCGCTTTTCGAACAGGCAAAAGCGCTAGCGAATAGCGTCTATATCGGACCGTTTCGTAACGCACTCGATATGGAGAGCCGCGACAAATATCTAGACATCGATGCCGGAGCGAAGTTCATCGACCTAATTGGAATATTGCGAACAGGTGGATTGAAGGCGCACAGCGAATCTTTCAGCGCGCTTGTCGACGATATAAGACGTATCTTCGACTTTAAGACCTTCACTTTTGAAGCTTCACAAAATCCGAAATGTCTCCATTTCATGGTGAATGACCGGGCATACAAACAACATGAATTGGGCTCTGGGCTTCTTCAGTTTGTTTTAGTTCTGGGCAACGTACTGGCGAAAAAGCCGGCATACATACTTATCGATGAACCTGAGTTAGGCCTGCATCCCAAATTGCAATTGGATTTCCTGACAACGCTGGCAAGGTTCTCCACGGAAAGCATTTGGTTCTCTACCCATAATATCGGCCTGGCGAGATCAGTCGCAACTCAAATTTATGCGGTGTCTTCACAGACGCCAGGCAACAGCGTCTTAAGGCCCTTCAATAATCATCCATCATTAGCACAGTTGCTCGGTGAGCTAAGTTACTCGACGCATAACCAATTAGGCTTCGATAAAATATTAATGGTGGAAGGTTCGAGTGACCTCGTCAGCTTCCAACAGATACTGAGGAAGATGAACAAGGATCACCGAATTTTGCTTCTTTCGCTAAACGGCCGTATCGCGGGCAACATGGAATTAGAGCTGCAGGAAGTCCGTCGCATATCTACGAATATTGCTGCGGTCATTGATAGCGAGAGATCGTCTTCTACCGATCCGCTCAGTACGGCACGCGCAGATTTTCAAACTCTGTGTGCAAGTTTTGGCATACAACTTCATGTACTTGACCGGCGCGCGACGGAAAATTATTTTTCCGACCCCGCAATCAAAGCTGTGTTGGGAAGTAGTTACAGCGCGCTAGGAGAGTTCGGGCATCTTAAGCAGGCGTCGCCTAATTGGTCGAAAGATCAGAATTGGAAACTCGCAAATGCGATGTCCTTGGATGACTGGAAGGCCAACGACTTAGGTCAATTCCTCGATGAACTGTTGCCGAACTCATAGAGATGGCGCGCAGCCAAAAGGTCTTCAAAGACAGCCAGAGCCCGTGGGCTCGCCTCGCCAAATGATAAGGAGCGCGCGCAACCATCCTCGTGGACGGCGTAATCTCTTGTAAACGCTCGATAACATTTGTTATTGTCAACGATCGATGACATATGTATAATGTCGTCGTTCGTTGACATGGAGTAGACGTGATCGTCCGTACGCCCTCTGATCTCGGCGCAGTTATCCGTGACAGGCGCAAACAGCTCAAGCTCGATCAAGCGGGGCTTGCCCTGAAGATCGGTGTCAGCCGTCAATGGCTCATCGGCGTGGAACGAGGACGCGCACGCGCCGAACTTGGGTTGGTTCTGCGCGCGCTGGATGCCTTGGGAATAAAACTCAGTACCGAGATCATCACCTCACCGCGTAAACGGTCGGAAGGCCCCGACATTGACATCATTGTGAGCGCCGCCCGGAAAGGCGGCAGGCGATGAGCGACCTTGTTGTTCTGCTTGGCGGCCGCGTGATCGGCCGATTGACACGCAAGACACGCGGGAAGCTAACTTTTGTCTATGAGCAGGCTTGGCGGGAGGATGCCGACGCTTATCCACTATCATTGTCTATGCCTCTCGCTGCCGCCGAGCATCGCTCGGAGATCGTCGAGGCGTTCTTGTGGGGCTTGCTGCCCGACAACGAGCGCGTGCTCGATCGCTGGGCGAGCAAGTTTCAGGTGTCGGCGCGCAACGTCTTCGCATTGATCGGCAATGTCGGCGAGGATTGCGCGGGCGCAGTGCAATTCGTGCGGCCGGAGCGGCTAGAGGCCGTCCAAAGCGGGAAGGGCGATAAGGTCGAATGGCTGACAGAAAACGAGATCGCGGAGCGCCTGCGCACCCTGCGTGAGGATCACGCAGCGTGGCGTTTGACGCTTGATACCGGCCAATTCAGCTTGGCCGGAACGCAACCAAAGACGGCTCTGTTGTTCGATAAAGGCCGATGGGGCATTCCCTCTGGCCGAACACCGACGACGCATATTCTAAAGCCGCCGACAGGCCAGTTCGACGGTCACGCCGAGAACGAGCACGTTTGCCTCGATTTGGCTCGTGCGGTTGGCCTGCCTGCCGCAACGTCGCTCGTAAAGCACTTCGGCGACGAGGTGGCCATCGTGGTCGAGCGGTATGACCGCGTTCGCTCGCGCAAGGGTATCGTGCGCGTGCATCAAGAGGACACGTGCCAAGCGCTCGGCGTGATGCCCACGATCAAGTATCAGAATGAGGGCGGACCCGGAATCGCGTCCATTGTCGAGCTGCTCCGCACGTATTCGACGCAACGCGACGACGACGTGCAGACGTTCATTGACGCAGTCGGCTTCAACTGGCTCATCGCCGGCACCGACGCGCACGCCAAAAATTACTCGCTGCTCTTGGGCGCGGGGCCTCGCGTTCGTCTGGCGCCGCTTTACGACATTGCCAGCGTCCTGCCGTATCCGAATTTCGTGCCTCAGAAGTTGAGGTTTCCGATGAAGATCGGCGGCGAGTACAAGCTCGCCGACATAACCGTGCGCCAGTGGCACAAACTCGCCCGCGAGCTTCGCGTCGACGCGGAGGAGCTGATTTCGCGGCTCGAGGCGATGGCGAAACAGCTGCCGGATGAGGCAAGCGCCGCCCGAGCACGCGCGCGTAAGGAAGGGCTAAGTCATCGGCTCATCGACCGCTTGGCGAGCGAGTTGTCCAAGCGCGCCGAGGAATGTCTGAGGACATTGAATCTCCCGACCGAATAGCTTTCGTCGCTAGGATGGGTGACTGGCACTTGCGCACGCTTTTCATAGTCGGCCCCCGCATTTGCGGAGATTAGAGGGCCTAATCTCCGCAAATATTGCGGAGATTATGATTTCGCCGTGTGAAGATGGGGAACCAGCCAGACGAGCCCGCAAGCACCATTTAGGCCCTATCTAACATTCTTATCGCTAAAAAAGTCGCTTTCTGCTAAGTCTTACGGCCAGAAAAGTCGCCGTTGGGCGATTTGCAGGTGCTTCAGTGGCTAGAAAATCCCTAGACGAGTTCCCCGAGACGTTCGTCTCGACGTCAGAGACCACAAAGCTGGCCTCGAAGGCTGTCCGCGCGGGCAAGCTCAGGAAGCTGGCTTCGCGGCTTTACAGTCGTGACCACACCACCGATCCGGAAATTCTCGTCAGGCGCAATCTCTGGCCCATAGTCGGCGGTTACTTTCCCGACGCCCTGATCGCCGACCGCACCGCCCTTGAGGGCGTACCGGCCAAAGACGGCTCGGTATTTCTTGTCTCGCAAGCTGGTCAAAGCGATGTCGAGCTGCCCGGCTTCACGCTACGGCCGCGCCGCGGCGCGCCAGCACAACAAACGGACTTGCCGTTCATGGGCGTGCTCCGGCTCGCGTCGTCCGCCCGCGCACTCCTTGATAACTTCGTGACCAGCAGAAGCCGGGGCTCGGTCACGCGTACGC
>JBAQHC010000238.1:0-11349 GCA_049288095.1 Alphaproteobacteria bacterium
CTCTGGCTCCGGTGCATCGTCACGGCGTGGCGGGATCAGAGTGAGCGACTTTCTAACAGCTCTCTTCCCAAGCAATTGCACGCTGATCTCGCGGGCAAGCAGCTCAGCTAGCGCTGAGGGCACTGCATTTCCTACGAGCTTTTGGATCTCTGTGCGACTGCACGAGTACCTGATGCCATCGGGAAAAGTCTGTAGCCGTCCAAGCTCCGCTGAAGAAAGCTTTCGGTTGTGCCAATGAAATGGGCCCGTAGCAGGGCCTGGCTGCGCCTGGATCGTCCATGATGGAAGAGCTTTCGCGAGCTTTAAGAGGAAGCTCCAATAGCGTCTCCTCCATCCGAATAGCGGCTTTCCGCCACCGCGCTCTGTGTGCCAAAGATAGTTTTGCCCTTCGGGAATCGATGGCAGCAAGTCGGCCCATTTTCCTGTCATTGAAAGATCTTCATCATTCGGGCTGGCCTCAAGATCTGCGAGCGCATCCCAAGTCGTGCGGAACCGCTGTCCATACCTCTGAGCTTCGATTCGCTCCGGTGAGAAGTGTGTGGGATCGGGGAACGTAAATCTTTGACCGTCCCGCGCGCCGATGACAAACACGCGCTCCCTCAGCTGGGGAACTCCATAATCGACAGCATTCAGCGCACAGACGCTCAGCGTGTACCCTGCACTGGTCTTCCGATTAATTGCCGCGACCCCGCGCCTGATCGCTTCGATACCTTCGCTCTTGCCACGATAGGCAAGGCCAGCAACATTCTCGAGCAGAAACGCCTTAGGCATCGTGTCGCCAAGCACGCGGAGATAATGCTCGAGTGTCTTGGCTCTTGGGTCATCGAGCCGTCTTGAATCACCGGTCGCCCAATATCCCGACTTCGAGAACGGCTGACATGGTGGCCCGCCGATCAGCACATCGGCCTCGCCCGGCCTCAGGTTCGCGGTATCCAATATCACCTCGGAGCTGACATCGCCGAGGTCACCCTCAAGAACGGGCCACGGCCTATTGAGCCGCAGTGTTCTGCAGGCCATCGGATCGATGTCGAGGGCGACTCTGGTCTCAAAGCCAGCGGCCTCGAACCCAAAGTCAAGCCCCCCGACGCCTGTGAACAGCGAAATTGCCTTTGGCTTCAAGCACTTCCCCCGTGTCCACAACCAAATCAGCGGTCAAGAACATTCAGAGAACACCATGTCGGGCCGATCTGTAAAGACCGGTTCGGAGACGCTGATACTGTTAGCGATTCGGCCGGGGCAGGTCTTGTGGGCGGGCAGCTTAGTGGTAAGCGCGAAGCGAAACTCCCAGCTTTCTGTAACAGGGTGAAGGCAGGCCGCGAGCACCGCGAAATCGCTCGGCTTGTAATAGCGTGAGCAAGGGTCTCCCTTCGCGGCTCGGGTGCGCTGGAAGTCAACCTTTGGCCGTCCGTTCGCGTATAGCTGACGAAGCGTGTTCTTGCATTCGATGAGGATTGGCGGCCCTCCTTTCCAGCGCAATGAGATGTCAGGGCGCCCATCACCTTCCAAGCGATTGCAATCGGTCACGCCCGGGAGCTTGGCAAGCATGTCTGCAAGATGCTTCTCGGCCACCCAGCCGCGCACAGCCATCTTCAATCGGCTTGCCCCTTCGATCAGATCGAGCAGGGCCTTGGATTCAATATCGAGCTCGTGGAGCAAGGGGTGCGAGATGTCTGGATCGGGCAGCTGGCTCGGGACCTGTCCGAGCTTGATTGCCGCGAGATGTCGCTCTCCCGGATCAAGGCCCTGCGCGAGGCGCTCAAGTAAGATGAGATCGAGGATTCGGTCTTGCCGGCCACCAACGAGAAGCTCCGTTCGGAGATCTTCATCTAGCTCGGCAGCTTTTCGATCCTTTGTCTTGGGCGCATGGCGATCGCGCTCCCAGGCAGTCCAGCCAGTCGATTGAGCTTGCTCAGCATGCTCGCGCTTAAACTCGATCGAGCGAGACATTGGTGCGGGCGTGTTCATCGTTGGGTCCGCAGCTACAAAGATGCCACGCTCGGGATCGATACCCAGGAATATAGTTGTGATCAGCCCGTGCTGATCAATTGCCACGTCGAGCACTGTCTTGAGGTCACTGCCATATTTGATCTGAAACCTGTGCTCGTCCTCAGGTCGATTTTTCGTGGCTCTCGAGTTGGCGAAGAATGCATAAGCGAGCACGCCATGGCGAGTCCCGCTCGGCGTCTCAAACACGATATAGAATGGCGCCCGGTCAGGCTCACTTGTATACACAATTGAGCAGTGGCGTGTCGTGAGCGCGTCAAGGATGAACCGCAACAGCGGCTCCTTGTCCGAGCGCCGTACCGAATAGAGCTTCCAGCTTAGCGCGCTCAAGTCCATAAGCAATGATCTTAGCGAATCATTGGGTCACGCTAACCCGATTCTTAAGTCGGGACATTATTATCTGCCCACGATGCTCGGTCGGCGTCGTCGCCTTCCGCTTTCGCGTCCCGCGCATCAATTGGGGATCGTCAAACGCTCAGCGCGCGAGCGGGGGCTACTGTGCATGGGGTTTGTTTTTCGAGAACATATTTTGAGGCCCCCCCTCTCCCGCGCGAGGCTGCCGGAGTAAGGCGATAGGTCACTTGGAGAGCTTTGCCTTTGCCTCCGACACAATGTCCGCCACGCGCTTGTCCGAGACGCCACCGTCAAAGCCGGCCTCAATCGCCTCGGCGATGAGACGCTCTTTCTCTCTCGGAGGCAGCGCGTCGAACATGCGCCGCTGCTCGGCTGTCGGCTCAGCCCACGGGTAAACATCGGCGTGCATGATGTCTTTCAAAGCCGCGCCCCTCACCCTGCCCTCTCCCCGCGAGCGGGGCGAGGGTTAGAAAGCACGCGCGCGTAGCCGCTCACTCGTCGCGGTAGACTTTTTCGCGGCGCTCGTGGCGCTCTTGCGCTTCGATCGAAAGTGTTGCGATTGGCCGCGCATCGAGCCGGCGCACCGAGATCGGCTCGCCGGTCTCCTCGCAATAACCGTAAGTACCGTTATCGATGCGCTTGAGCGCCGCATCGATCTTGGCAATCAGCTTGCGCTGGCGATCGCGCGCGCGGAGCTCGAGGCCCTTATCGGTTTCCGAGGTTGCGCGGTCCGCCAAGTCGGCGTGATAGCCGCTGTCTTCCTGAAGCGCCTGAATCGTCTCGCGGCTCTCGCGCAGGATATCGTCCTTCCAAGCCAGCAGCTTGCGGCGGAAATACTCGCGCTGCCGCTCATTCATGAACGGCTCATCCTCCGAGGGACGATAGTCCTCGGTGAGCTCCAAGCTCATTGGCTTACTCCGCGACTTTGTTGCCTTCGGCTTGGCTCTGGACGACGACTTCGCTTTGGACTTTGCAGAGGCTGACTTATTTGCAGCGGCAGACTTATTTGCAGAGGCTGACTTGGTTGCAGAGGCGGATTTGGCGGATGCTCGCGGCGGGCTGGCCTTGGACTTGGCCTTCGACCGCCGCCCTCTGTCGGCTCCGTTCACATGTGATGCCATCAGCAAGACCCCCAGGGGACCCCACTCCATCCGGGGCCCTATTTTGTTCCGGCCGCCGTTATCGGGCCGCTCATATGACGAAGATTCCGCCGATTAGCAAGCCTGTCCGAGCTTGGCGAGCTCCACCCGCGCCCGGAGCTCGATTTCATCGAGGACATGGGAAAGCCTTGGGTCCTCCACCTGGTCGCGTTGGAGCCGCACCAGCCGGAGAAGGGCGGCGAGGCGGCCCGCCGGAATCTCGCCGGCGAGCAGATCGAGGCGGATTCCTTCAAGCACATCAAGCATATCGCTTGCCCGCTTGACCGCCCGTTTGCGCGCGTGATTCTGGTCCGGGACTTCCTGAAGCGTCACCAGGGTATCGAGGGTCGCCAGCGGCTGGGCCTCGGCGACGCGCTCGGCACGCGCATCGCCCGCGCCCTGCTCGACCTTGAAGCCGGGCTTGGCATCCACTGTTTTCCGGCAAATCTCTCGTGCCGGAGCCGCTGATGTGCCTTCAACCCGCATTTCGCGCGGCCTCGCTGTCAGAGGAAACGGCCTTGGCACCCCTTTGCTCGGCTAGAATGCGAACCTCTCGGTTAAGTTCGGCTTAAACCGGCATGGCTTGCCCGGTTATTCCTGCCCAGGCGGCATCAAGCGCCCTAAGCAAACACCGAGAGGTGCCTGAGTAACCATACTAAGCTATTGAAAAACCACGGCTTTCTGGCCACGCCTCGTGGCACGGTTCTGGCTGTTCCGGCCTTGGAGAATGGCGCGCGGGGGCAACCCCATACGCCGCCAGAAGGACACTTTATATGTGGCTGCGTGCGTTCCTCGTGCTTTGCCTCTTGCTCCCGGCGCAAGCGGTGGCGTCTTCGCGCATCAAAGACCTCACCAATGTCGAGAGCATCAGAGACAACCCGCTGGTGGGCTATGGCCTCGTCGTCGGCCTCGACGGCACGGGCGACACGCTGAAGAACGCGCCTTTCACCAAGCAGAGCTTGCAATCCATGCTCGAGCGCCTGGGTGTGAACATCCGTGGCGATACTTCGCTCAACGCCAAAAACGTCGCCGCGGTGATGGTGACGGCGAGCATGCCGCCCTTCTCGACGCAAGGCAGCAAAATGGATGTGCAGGTCTCCGCGCTCGGCGATGCCAAATCGCTGCGCGGCGGCACATTACTCGTGACGCCGCTTATGGGCGCTGACGGCGAAGTCTATGCCGTTGCACAAGGCTCAGTCGCGGTCGGCGGATTTTCAGCCGAAGGCGCCGGCAGCTCGGTCAAGCAAGGCGTCAGCACCAATGGCGCGATCTCTAACGGCGCGGTCATCGAGCGCGAAATTCCGTTCAAGCTGAACGATCTCATGACTTTGCGCCTGCCTTTGCGCAACCCCGATTTCACGACCGCCACGCGCATCGCCGAAGTGATCAACGGTAAAATTGGCGGCGATGTTGCAACACCGCTCGACAATTCGACCATCAAGCTCGATGTGCCGCCGGCTTACAAAGGCAATGTCGTCGGTCTTCTCACCAATATCGAGCAGCTCGATGTCGAGCCCGATCAACCGGCGCGCGTCGTCATCGACGAAAATCTCGGCATCATCGTGATGGGTGCCAATGTGCGCGTCTCGACGGTCGCGATCGCGCAAGGCTCGCTCACCATTTCGATCCAGGAGACGCCGGAAGTCAGCCAGCCGACGCCGCTTAGCCAAGGCGGGCAAACCGTCGTCGTGCCGCGCACGAACATTCAAATCGATCAGAACAAGGACAAGAAGCTCGGCATATTGAAGCAGGGCGTGAACCTTCAGGTTCTGGTCGACGGCCTCAATGCGCTCGGCGTCGGGCCGCGCGACATGATCTCGATCCTGCAGACCATCAAGGCCGCCGGCGCCTTACAAGCGGATATCGAGGTGCGCTGATGTCCGATTCGACTGCGGCGACGCTTCTCAATGCGCAGGCGCTGATCTCGAACAAGCCGTTCGAGGGGCCAAGCGCAACTTCGGCCAAGACTCAAGAACAGCTCAAGTCATCGGCGAAAGATTTCGAGAGCATCTTCCTCTCCGAAATGTTCGGCATCATGAACCAGGACCTGCCGACCGACGGGCCGTTCGACGGCGGCGAAGGCGAAGGCATGATGCGCTCCATGCTCAACGACCAATATGCGAAAGCGATCACCGCCCGCGGCGGCTTCGGGCTTTCGGACACAGTTTACCGCGAGCTTCTCGCTTACCAAGAAGGTGGCAGCCATGCAGCAGGCCCAGGCAAAACCGGTCAGTAACAGAGAGCGCGTCGTTCAGCTGATCATGCTGACCGAGAGCCTTGCGCAAATCATCGATCAAGAGGTCGATCTCTTGTCGAAGCGCCGGCCCTCCTCGCTCGCCGAGTATCAAGAAGAGAAAACGAAGCTGGCGAAGGCCTATGCCAGCGAGATGACGACTTTCCGCAAGGACCGTTCGCTCACCAAGGACGTGCCAGAAGGCCTGTTGCAGGATCTCAAATCCTCGACCGCAAAGCTGCGCACCAAGCTCGATAAGCAGACCACCGTGCTCACCGGCCTCAAAACCGTTTCGGAGAAAATGGTGCAGGCGATCGCCAACGAGGTCGCCAAAACCCGCGCGCCGGACACGTCTTATGGCAAGAATGCCGTTTTCGCGAAGGCCCCGAGCCGCGGCACCGCTTTCGCGCTCAACCGTACGGCCTGAGTAGCCAGCGCAGAGCGCCTGCCAGGCTGTCTTTGCCGTGCGGATTGCTTCAGCCCGCAAGTGAAAGGCGCTAAGCTCCCCTGCAGCAAACGGGGGAAGCCGATGAACCGGGCGTTCTGCACTATTGCTTTGATCTGGGCGTCTCTGGCGGGCCCGGCGCTCGCGGCGCCCGCATGTCCGTTCACCCCGGACGCCTCAGTCCCCATCGGCTATGACCGCGATGACGGGCGTCCGAAAATCACCGTGCAGATGAACGGCAAGGACGAGTTTCTAGTCGTCGATACGGGCGCACCGATCAGCCTCATCAAAGACTCTGTCGCCGACGAGTTGAAGCTGCCGCTCAAGCCCTACCCGCGCACTTATACTTCGGTTGCGGGGATTTCCCCCTCGGCCATTGCCACGGTCGACACGCTCTCGGTCGGCGCGCTCACAGGCCATGAGCTGAGCTTCTTTCTCGTTCCCTCCGTTCAAATCCCGCCGCCTCTCGCTGGTTCGTTCGGCGCCGACTTTCTGCAAGGCTGGGATGTCGATTTCGACTTCGGCAAGGACCTCATCAACTTCATTTCGTCTGAAAAATGTGGCGGCGACCCGGTCTACTGGACGAAGCGACCTTATGTTTCCTTGCCGCTGCGGCTAGGCGACGATCTGCATTTGCGCGCAACCGTCGCGCTCGATGGAAAGGAAGTCACCGCGGTGCTCGACACAGGTAGCGCCGGCTCGCTGATCGGGCTCGCGCTTGCCGCGCAGCTGTTCGATATTCGCGATGCCGGCGAACACACCTTCAGGTCGCTCGCATTTAATGGAGTCAGCATCGACAACCCGACAATGTTCGTCGCGGATGGCACGCGGTTTACCGGCAATGAGCTTCTCATCGGCATGCCGGTGCTGAAGCAGCTGCACCTTTACGTTTCTTATCAAAGCAAGACTGCCTATCTGACGCGTGCCGACGCGCGCTAGCGTCTTTCCAAGCTTCTGTGCCGTCATCGCGAGGAGCGGAACGCGCCGTGGCGATCCAGGTAAGCTCGGATGTGGTCCTGGATTGCTTCGCTACGCTCGCAATGACGATCCGATTCCATCCATCGCAGATGCGCGCTAGAGCCATGCACCTTCATTTTGAAGGTCATCCTTCGACAAGTTCAGGATGACGTCATGGTGAGCTTGTCGAACCATGACGAAGGAAAGCGGTGAGTGCTAAATAAGCGCGGTCGTCGTCGATGCGCTCTGCGTACCGGCGGTCAGCCGCTGAAGAGCGGACTGATAGTTGGCGAGCTGCGCCGACAGATAATCCGGCACCGAGCCATTGCCACTGCTGCTGAACTGTCCATTGGTATTCTGAAGCGCCTGAAGCGTCGGATCCGGATTGAGCGTGCGGAACGCCGTGCGCAAATTCGACATCGCGGCTTGAATGATTTGCGTTGCGCTCGCTGCACCATCCTTCGTCGAAATGTCGAGATTATTCGCAAGATTGAGGCCGACATAGAGCGGCTGCTTGGCCGGGTCGCTCGTCTGATTGGTTGTTGAAAATGGGCTCTTGTAGTTGTCCGTAACCTTGTTCTTGTTCGTCGTCGTCGCCGGCGGATCGGCAACGATCGTGCTTGGGGAAAGACCAAGCCCTTTGAGGGCGTCGTTGCCGGGCGGCCCAGAACTCAGATCGATGCGCCCGGTGCCCTTGCTCTTGATTGTGAGGCTCGCTCCACCCGGCACATAGCTCACGCTTGCCGTACCGTTCTGCAGGAATAGTGTGTTGAGCTTGATCGCAAGGTCGTTGAGCGTGTCGCTGGCGTCGATGAAGACCGCTCGCTGTGGCCCGCCATTGACCGCGACAAAGAACTCCTGCCCCGGCCGCACCGTCGATTGCGACGTGATTGTCAACGGCTGGTTGTAGCTGATTGTACCCTTGGGCAGCCCGAGCACATCGAGCACCGAAGAGCCCGTATTGTCGACTTGGATGCCGTAGGTCTGAGCTTGGCCGTTGCGCCCCGAATATTGATAGGACCAAACCAGGCTGCCGTTGGTCATATCGACCTTGCCGGCGAAACCATTGACCTTCCCGGTGTTGTTGGTGACGCCGCTAATGTCGCCTGTCGTATCGCCTGCGACATAGACGTCGCCGCTCTTCACCGTGATCGCGCGAATTCGGTCTGTCGAGCTCGTGCCCACAAAGCGAGTCGCGTTGACTGCGCCTGTGTCGTCAAGCTGAACGACAAAACCGTCCGTTCCGCCGTTGAACGTGTTTTGACCGGAGCTGCCGCCGATATTCGCATTGTTTGTCCAGCCGCCGACATAGATGTTCGAACCGTCGACAGTGATCGCGCTTGCTTGTCCGCCCGATAGATCGCCGAGATCCTGCGACCAGAGCGCCGCTGATGTTCCGTTGGTTGAATCAAAGCTCGTGACCTTGGCGTTGCCTTGGTCCATCGACAGAACGACGAGATTGCCGCTGGCATCTGTCGAAAGGCCGGTGACGTTCTGATCGCCCGTGCCGCCGAACTGGCGGTTGTAGACGAGCTTGCCGGTTGAGGTGAGCTTTGTGACGAATGCGTCTTGGCCACCGCCATAGGTCGAGCCGGCGGCGAGTGCGCTTTTCGTTTGTCCGCCGAAATAGATTGAGCCGTCGCTGCCGACTGCCACGGCGGTCGCGCTGTCATCGGCAACCGGGCCGACATTGCGTGTAAAGATCTCGGCGCCAGTCGAATCGTATTTCGTGACGAAGCTGTTGTAGCCGCCATTGCCGGTCGTTCCGCCGGTTAGATTGCCATTTGTCTTGCCGGCAATGACGACATTGCCGTTGCCATCGACGGCGACGGCCGCTCCTTGCGTCGAGCCCGTGTCGCCGAGCATGCGCTGCCACACGACGGCGCCGGTCGAATCATACTTGGTGAGGTAAGCGTCTTGGGTGCCCTGCACCACGTCGCCGTTGATCGAGCCAGCGGTCGTGCCAACAATGTAGGTGTTACCCTGGGAGTCGATTGCCGATGCTGCAGCGTTGGTCGGAGGACTTGTCGCCTGCTGCGCACTAGTCGATGTCGTCGCAGACTTGGCGAGAATTGAATTGATGTTCGAGATTGCGGATTGGACGCCGGCATCCTTGCTGTCGCTCGTCACCTTCGTCGTGTTCGAGCTCGATGACGGGGTCGGGATCGGTGTCGTCGACGAGCTCGAGCTCGATGAATCCTGCGCTTCAATGCGCGCGGTCGTTAGCACCGATGGAGTGGCGCCCGAAGCATCAAGCTTCAGCATTTGCCCTGCAAGATCGTTCGGCGTGCCTGAATTGCCAGCGAGATAGACCGCGGTTCCGCCCGACGGCGCCGAGAACGCAATTTTCTCGGTCGAAACGCCCATCACCTGAATACCCCAGGTCTGCGGCGGCGGCGAAATATCCGTGCCATCGGGCTTCTTGGTGTCGAGGCGAATGCGGTGAAGCTTGGTTTTATCGCCGGCGGCGGCGAGCTGCCCATTGACGAGACCGATGACGTCGTCGAGCGTCGGTTGAGAAGTGCCGAGCGTCGAAAGATCGATGTTGATGTTTTGCGTAACGCCGCCCTTCGTCACGCTGACCGTGAATTGCTCCGTGCCGTTGAGTCCTGGTATTGGATTGGTCGGCAGCGTACGCTGAATAATCTTCGTCGTGTATTGCGAGAGCGCGCCATTCGGCACAACGATACCAGCCGAAACTCGGCTCGCCTTCTGACCGGGAGTGACGGCGAGATCGCTGGTCTTGATTGACTGCGCATAAGACAGGATTTCGCTGAGGCCCTTCTGGAACTGCTTGTTGAGGCCATTCATCAGAATGCTCGCCGTCGACTTATCGGCGGCGTTGTTGGCGATCGCCGAGAGCTTCGAAAGCCCGGTGTAAAGCGCGAACAGCTTTTGGTCGGAATCAGAGGCGTTGGGATCCGCGAGCTTGACGGCGCTCTCATCGACCAGCGGCCGGCCGCTGAGCGCAGATGTTAAAATTGCCGAAGTGGATTGCGCGACACTTGCATCCCAAGGCGGCGTAACTTGATTGGCGCTTTGCGCCTGCGCGTTCGTGAGAGCGGAAGCTTGAGCCGTCGCAGAATTTGGATTCACCGCCGCGCTTTGGGTCGTGCGCAGATTGTACCAGCTCGTAAGCAAATCGCTCGACAGGCCCGATGTCGAGCTGAAGAGCGCTGAGTAATCTACGGACGAGGTTACGGTCATCGAGCTGTCGCCAGGCGGTCGGGATTTCCCCGTTCGGGCAGTCTAGGCCGGGAGGCTTAAGGGGCCGTTTAGAATTGGCGAAAAATGGCGGTTAGCCACGGCAAATCACGGGTTTGCGAGGCGACGAACGAACCACGTACGCGGGTCAAATGCCTTGTCATGCAACTGCGATTTTTAGCCGGCCGCGCCTCTGGTATTATACTTTACGGGCGGGTTAGCAGGCGGCAGCCGGGTTCAGGGCTTTACGTCTGCTTAGGGTTACCGAGTGGTTGGGGGCGTCAAATGGCAACGCGAAGCATCAACGACGCGGGTCTTGATCTCATCAAGACCTTCGAGGGTCTTGCAACCGAAGCTTATGTCGATCCGGTCGGCATTCTGACGATCGGTTATGGCCATACCGGAAATGTCAAAGCTGGCGATACGATCTCGGCTCAACAAGCCGACGAAATGCTGATGCATGATCTTGCCGGGTTCGAGCATGGCGTCGCCAACCTTGTCAAAGTGGCTGTCAACGACAATGAATTTTCTGCGCTTGTCGCCTTTGCTTACAATGTCGGCCTGAACGCGCTCAAAGGTTCGACCGCGCTCAAGCGGCTTAATGTAGGCGACATCATCGGCGCCGCCGATGCGCTCGAGTGGTGGAACAAAGGCAAAGTCAACGGCAAGCTTTACGTGTTGCCAGGACTCGCGCGGCGCCGCGCGGCCGAGAAGGCGCTGTTCCTGAGACCGGAGACCACCGGTCCCGCAACAACGCTAGGCACGAGCGGGCGCGTGCCGCCAACATCGAACGAATCTCCCAATCGGCGCGACAACCTCGCATCCAGTCGCACGATTCAAGGCGGAGGTGTTGCCGGCGCGGCAGCAGTTGCGGGCGGCGTTGGGGCGATTGCGCAAGGGGTCACCAAGCAAGCGACCGGCACTTCGCAAGCGCCCGCGGCACCTGTGGCGCCTGCTGCGCAGCCCGCAGCGCCCGAGGCTCCAGCTCAACCAGCGCCTACTCCGGCTCAACC
>JBAQHC010000239.1:0-2438 GCA_049288095.1 Alphaproteobacteria bacterium
TCTTTAAACAGTGAATTATCGCCTCTCCCTTGATGGGAGAGGCCGGATCGCTTGGCGCGAAGCGGCTTAGAGATCCGGGTGAGGGTGGGGCAACTCGCGAAAACCCCTCACCCTAGCCCTCTCCCACAAGGGGAGAGGGGATTAAGAGGAGGAAGGAAACAAAAATGGCAGACGGAAAATCAGGCGGCAGAAAGCTCGAAGGCACGGCCTATGGCCGTAAGCCGCAGCACTATAACAAACTGCTCGCGGAAGTCGGGCCCGGCACACCGATGGGCGAATTGCAACGCCGTTACTGGCAACCGCTGCTCGCCTCCAAAGATGTCACGAACCGCCCGCGCGAGATTCGCATTCTTGGCGAAGACCTCATCGTCTTTCGCGACAAATCCGGCCGCCCGGGCCTTCTCTATCCGCGCTGCATGCACAGAGGCACAACGCTGTTTTATGGCCGTGTCGAAGAACGCGGCATCCGCTGCTGTTATCACGGCTGGCTGTTCGACGTTGAAGGCAATTGCCTCGAGCAGCCTTGCGAGCCGGACGGCGGCAAGAACAAGGAAGCGGCGCGCCAGCCTTGGTATCCGGTGCGCGAGCAATGCGGCATGGTGTGGACCTATATGGGCCCGCCGGAAAAAATGCCCACGCTGCCGAAATTCGACAACATGGAGCTGGAGGAAGGGCAAGTTTATCTCGCCGGCGCATTCGGCGTTGATGGCAGCCGGGGCCCGGATCCCGTAATGCCCTATAGCTGGCTGCATATGAACGATAACGTGATGGATCCGTTCCACGTGCAGCAATTGCACTCGACGATTTCGAATGTGCAATTCGTCGAAGAATTCGCGGTGATGCCGCAGGTCGATTTCCGCTACATCCCGAATGGCGTGATCTACGATGCCTATCGCGAGCTGCCGGATGGGCGAAAGGTCAACCGCATCTCCACTTGGATGTTGCCCCACGTGATGGCCGTGCCGAGCGTGGTGCTTGCGGCGGGCCGCGCCAACGGCTTGGGCTTTACCGTTCCGGTGGACGACACACATTCACGCAATCTCATGATCTTCAAAGGTCGCCCGGGCGCGACCATGTTCCAGGCGGACGCGGGCGATAAGTCCAACCGCAAGCCCGGCATGGCGACGATGAAGATGCCGGTCGACATGACGATTGAAGAGCGCCAGGACAATCCCAACGATTACGAGGCGCAAGTCGGCCAAGGCCCGATCTCGCTCCATTCGGAGGAGCATCTCGCAACCTCGGATCGCGGCATCGCCATGCAGCGGCGTATGCTTGAGCAGCAGATCAAGGTGGTGCAGGAAGGCGGCGATCCGCTCGGTGTTGCCTTCACTGAAAAGGACGCGGTGATCCACGTCCCCTCCGGCAACTTCTTTAGCTGATTTGATGCGGGCTTCATTCAACCTCCCCGCAAGGGGGAGGCGAGACGTTGTTGAGCGCGTGTCATGAAGCTTCGTCTTGCTTCCATCACTTATGCCGCCGAAGGCACGAACACCTATGAGTTTCGATCACTCGACGGTGCCGAGCTGCTCGCCTATGAGCCGGGCGCGCACATCGGCCTGCATTTGCCGAACGGCATCGCGCGCGAATATTCCCTGACGCGGCCGTACCAGGCGGGCGAAGGTTATCTGGTCGGCATCAAGCGAGATGCCGCGAGCAAAGGCGGCTCGCGCTACATTCACGACAACTGCCGCGTCGGACAAATCTTCGAAATCGAGGCGCCGAAAAACAATTTTCCGTTGCACGCGGGCGATGCGCCTGCGGTGCTGATCGCCGGCGGCATCGGTGTGACACCCATTTGGTGCATGGCGCAGCATCTGGTCGCCCAAGGCCGTCCGTTCGATTTGCACTACGCGGCACGTACCCGCGAAGAAGCAGCGTTTCTAAAAGAGATGGCGCCGCTCGGCGATAAGCTCAATTTGCATATCGATGCGGAGCGGAGCGGCAAGTTTCTCGATGTCGGCGCAATTGTGCGTTCTGCCCCCGCAGGCGCGCATCTTTACTGTTGCGGGCCACTGCCGATGCTCGAAGCCTTTGAGAAAGCGATGGAAGACCTGCCGATCGAGCGCAAGCATGTTGAGTATTTCTCATCACCGAATGCGCCAGCAGTCGAAGGCGGTTATACGGTCGTGCTCGCACGCTCGGGCCGCGAGGTTCTAATCAAACCGGGCATCACAATCCTCGAAACCTTGCGCGCGCTCGGTATGAACGTGCCCGCCTCCTGCGAACAGGGCGTGTGCGGAACTTGCGAGACGAAAGTGATCAAGGGCCAGCCTGATCACCGGGACATTCTGTTAACGCCGCAAGAGAAGGCGTCTAACAAGACGATGATGATCTGCTGCTCGGGCTCGCTCGATCCGCGCTTGGTGCTGGATTTGTAGTCGCCAACACAGAGCCTCGTTCTTTTTCAACCTCCCCCTTGCGGGGAGGTCGATCCG
>JBAQHC010000240.1:0-3498 GCA_049288095.1 Alphaproteobacteria bacterium
CATTTTGCCGAAGGCCTGAGCGCGCTCCAGCCTCTTCCGCCGTCATCGCGAGGCGCGGAACGCGCCGTGGCGATCCATGGTTCGACAAGCCACGAGGGCAAAGTCCAATAACCCTCATCCTGAGCCCGTCGAAGGATGGATTGCTTCGCTTCGCTCGCAATGACGATCGCAAGCAGCCCAAAGGCTCTAGCCGCATAGAAGGCCGAACGTTAGGCTTCCGCCTCCGAGGATGGGACCAACGGAGACGGGGTCGAGAATGAACGCTACGCAAATCCCGGCGCATGTGCCGAGTGAGCTCGTTGTCGACTTCGACTATTTCGCGCCCGAGGGCTCGGACCGCGATCCGTTTCTTGCGCTCGCGCCCTTGCACGAGAAGCCGGCGTTCTTTTGGACGCCGCGCAATGGCGGCCATTGGGTGGCAACGCGCGGCCCCGACATCAAGGAAATTCTCGGCGACTATCAAACCTTCTCCTCGAGCGCCGTCTTCATTCCAAAGATCAACCGGCCACGGCTCGTTCCTGTCGAGCAGGACCCGCCGGAGCACACCGAATATCGCCGCTTGATGATGCCGGCCTTCACGCCGGACTCGGTTGAGAAATTCACCGCACCTGCGCGCATGATGGCCGCGGAAATCATCGACGAATTCTATGCCGATGGCGAGTGCGAGTTCATCATGGCGTTCGGCGTCAAATTGCCGATGCTTATCTTTCTCAATATGTCGGATTTGCCGCTCGCCGACTTCAACCGGCTCTTGCAAAACGCAAATGATAATTCGCGGGGCGATGCGGCAACGCGCGAGCGTGCCTGGAACGAAATCTCCGCCTATGTCAGCAAGCTAATCAAGGAGCGTCGCGCGCATCCGGGCGAGGATGTGATCTCGAACGCGATCAACGGGCAAGTGTTCGGGCGCGCGGTGAACGATTCCGAGGCCTTCGGCATCGTCAATGCGTTTCTCGGCGGCGGCTTCGACACGGTTCAAGCGACGATGGGCTGGATTGCGAAATTTCTTGCCGAGAGCCCCGAACATCGCCGCCAACTTGTCGCCGAGCCGTCACTCATACCGCGCGCGATCGATGAGATGCTGCGGCGCTTTTCGATCTCGAACATCGCGCGCGTCGTGCGCAATGATATGAGTTTCAAGGGCGTCGACATGAAGTCGGGCGAGCAGATCTTGCTGCCGGCGATCCTCTACAGCTTCGACGAGACGATCTTCAAAGATCCGTTCAAAGTCGACTTCAAGCGGCCGGATGCGCGCATGCACATGACCTTCTCGAACGGCGTGCACAAATGCCCGGGGCAAAATCTCGGTATCGCGCAGCTGCGGATTTTTCTTGAGGAATGGCTCAAGCGCATTCCTGATTTCCGCATTAAGCCGGGCACGGTCCCCAAGACCGCGACTGGAATCGTTCACGGCGTCACGGAGATGTGGCTTGAATGGGATGTGAAATGACGAAGCTCGGCGCATTTTTGCTCGCGTTCGTTCCTTGCGTCGCGCTTGCGGCGCCTGCGCCGAAAGTCGCCATCGCGGATACGAAGCATCTGGCAACGCCGCTGCCGACGCCCTATGACGAAAAGGCCGACGCCAGCGCGGCGGTCGATGATGCGTTTACGCGCGCCAAGACGAGCGGCAAGCGCGTGATGATCGAGATGGGCGCCAACTGGTGCAGCGATTGCCGAATTCTTGCCGGGGTCATGGCGCTTCCCGAAGTCTCAAAGTTCGTGGGCGATAATTTCGAGACCGTCCATGTCGATGTCGGGCGGTTCGACCACAATCAGCAAATCCCCGCGCGCTTTCACGCCAAGGTCAACGGCATTCCGTGGATCGTGATCGCCGAGCCAGACGGGAAGGTTCTGGCGAGCAGCTATGAGATCACCGACGGCTACCACAAGACGCCGCAATCGATGGTCGACTGGCTCGCGAAGTGGGCAAAGTGACAGCTGTTGGTTTGAATCACCTCCCCCTTGTGGGGAGGTCGGAGCGCGTAAGCGCTCCGGGTGGGGGGCTAGGTCAGTTGGCAAGAGCCATTGTTCGACCCCCACCCCATCCCTCCCTATAAGGGGGAGGGGATTGCTCATTCAAAGCGCGCGGGTCGGCCAATTAATCGTGCGCCACATATGCGCCGAGGGGCTGTCATCGAACCCCAAGCCCTCCGTAGGCTGACGGAAGTGGCGGCCGACAAGATCCTCGAAATCGCTGAGCTCGACCTTCACATTCGGATCGAATGAATAAATATCGTTGAGCGTGATGAGCCGCGCCGTCATGTACCACTTGTGGTTTTTCATTTTCTCGTACGCGCGCACCACATAAAGCTCGGGGCGATAGCCCTCGCCGAATAGCTGGATGTAGGCCTCGGGGTATTCGTAGCCGACGGACGGATCAGGGAAGAAGCGCAAAATCTGATGCGCGCGGATCGCCCAAGCCACCTCTTCATCGACATAGGGCGCGATCAATTGCGCGGCCCAGTAGCCGTGATCGCAGCGGAGGAAGCCCATGATCGCGATGTCATGCAGCAAACAGGCGAGCACGATCTTTTCCGGATGGCCGGCAAGCCGCGCAAGGCGCGCGCTTTGCAGCACGTGATCGGCGGCGGTAAATCTCAGCCGGAAGAAGTCGAACAATTTCGGCGCCGCCGGCATCTTGGCGAGCCGCCGATCGTGGCCCATCAGAAAGTGTTCACCGGGTTTAAGCTGGCCGAACAAATCGATCTTTGTCGGGTCTTGGTCGCCCGACATATAGAGCACCGATTTCGCCGGAACGAGCTTTGCGATTTGCTGGTATTCAAGCTCGTCGGCACGCTCGGAAAGGGTTTTTTGAGCCATGGCGTTTCTCCCTTATGGGGAAGATTGACACGCCAATAATGCGATTAGAACCGTTTTCGCGAGGTTTCCAAAGGGGGCCTCGAACGCGCAATAAACTTTCATTCGGAGCAGGAAAACCCGCTCCGAATGAAATCATCGCGTGAGATTAAGACTGCGGATCAGTTCCGTGCGACGCTCGATCCGGCAAGGGTGGTGCCGCGCGCCTCCGCTACGAGCGGCGAGCCGACCTCGGCGACCGCGCGGTCGATTGCGTCGTTGATGCAGGCTTTGGTTGCTGACGCGCCCACAAGATCGGTCGTGAAGTGCGAGTCGCATGCCATCTCCGCCGCCCGCGTGATTCGCGCGAGCAGCTCATGCGCACCCGGCGAAGTCGAGATATCGAGATCGCTATAGCGCACTGTCACTGAACGCTGCTCGGTGATGGTGACATCAGCAAATGCAGGAACTACAGCCATCGAAATGGCAATGGCAAACGCGGATGCAGACAACAGTTTGTTCGACATGACAAGGCTCCTATTTCCGATGCGCCAGCTCGCTAGTGAGCAGGCGTAGGCCTCGCCAGTCCTGTGTGCTTCCAATTCCCTTCAGTTGTGGCGGTTCGCTTGTGAATCAATACGTCGCCGCCTGTTGCATCGTGTTAGTGTGCGCTCGCGACAGTTTCTTGTCAGCAGACAAAAT
>JBAQHC010000241.1:0-2249 GCA_049288095.1 Alphaproteobacteria bacterium
GTCTAATTTATCCCCCCTCCTCTTGAGGGAGGGGGATAGGGGGAGGGGTACGCCGAGCATCGGCTCGTAGCTCCACCCTCTCCCGGATCGCCAACGGCGCGCCGCGCCGGGCGATCCGACCTCTCCCCTCGAGGGAGAGGTGATTAGTGTGTGCGTGATCATCCGCCGCCTCCCATCCGCCAGATGAAGAAGGTGACGGCCGCGGCAATGCCGATCAGCATCAGGAAGGCGTAGTGATAAAGATACCCGGTCTGCAATTTCACGAGCGCGCGCGTGCCATCGAGCACACGGGCGGCAACGCCGTCAGGCCCGAGCCCGTCTATGATGCGGCCATCGCCACCGCGCCACAGAATGACGGCGAGGCGCTGCATCGGGCGCACAAACAGGAAGTCGTAGATCTCGTCGAAATACCATTTGTTCTTGACAAGGAGATAGAGGGAGCCGCGGCTCTCGCCGATCTTCTTCGGGATGTCGGGGTGCATCACATAGAAATAGTAAGAGGTGATGAAGCCGCCGACCGTGACGATAAACGGCGCCCAATGCACCCATTCGGGCACGTGTTCGCGAGCTACGAGCGCATTGTGCGATGGCAGTACGACAAGCGATGAAAGGCGATGCACGTCTGCGCTTGCCCAGAACGGCTCGTGCAGCTTGCCAATGAAGAAAGTCGCGAACAGGCCCGCGAAAATCGCGCCGAAGGCAAGGATGAAGAGTGGGATCAGCATCACAGGCGGGGACTCGTGCACCTCGCGCAATTGCTGTTCGCTCATTCGGTGCTTACCGTGGAAGGTCATCAAGATGAGCCGCCACGAATACACCGAGGTGAGAAACGCGGCGATGACCGTGAGAATAAAGGCAATCATGCCTTGCGGTGTGTTCGAGGCGAACGCCGATTCGATGATCGAATCCTTGGAGAAGAAACCGGCAAAGCCGATCGGCGTGCCCGGGAAGCCGAAGCCGGTGAGCGCAATGGTGCCGATCACCATCACAAACCACGTCGCCGGGATGTGCTGGAACAGCCCGCCCATTTTGCGCATGTCCTGCTCGTCATGCATTGCATGAATGACGGAGCCCGAGCCGAGGAACAGGAGCGCCTTGAAGAAAGCGTGCGTGAAGAGGTGGAACATCGCCGCGCCATAGGCCGAGACGCCGGCTGCAACGAACATGTAGCCAAGCTGTGAGCAGGTGGAGTAGGCGACGACGCGCTTGATGTCGTTCTGCGCAAGGCCCACGGTCGCCGCAAAGAACGCGGTGATCGCGCCGATAATGGTGACGAAGGCCGAAGCCGCCGGGGCGTATTCGAACATCGGCGAGCAGCGGCAAACGAGAAACACTCCGGCCGTCACCATGGTCGCGGCGTGGATCAAGGCCGAGACGGGAGTCGGGCCCTCCATCGCATCCGGCAACCAGGTGTGCAGCAGGAACTGCGCGCTCTTGCCCATCGCGCCCATAAAGAGGAGGAGGCAGACGGCGGTGAGCGCGTGCACATCCATGCCGAACCAGTGGAGGTGCAACTGTTGGATCGGCACGCCCATGACCTTTTGGTTCTGAGCAATCGCGGTGAACACCTGCGTGAAGTCCAGCGTATCGAAGAGCAGGAACACGCCGGCAATGCCGAGGATAAAGCCGAAATCGCCAACGCGGTTGACGATAAAGGCCTTGATCGCCGCGGCATTGGCCGAGGGCTTTTCGTACCAGAAGCCGATGAGCAAATAGGAAGCGAGGCCAACGCCTTCCCAGCCGAAGAACATCTGAACAAAATTGTCGGCCGTCACCAGCATCAGCATGGCGAAGGTGAAGAACGACAAATAGGAGAAGAACCGCTGCCGATGCGGGTCCTCATGCATGTAACCGATGGAGTAGACATGCACGAGCGACGAAACACCGGTGACGACAACGAGCATCACGGCGGTAAGAGTGTCGATACGCAATGCCCAATGAACATCGAGGTCGCCGGATTTGATCCAGGTGAAGAGATCGACAGTTATCGGAACGCCTCTAATCCCCACGGTCACGAACACGCCGATGGACAAGACCGCCGCAATGATGAGGAAGAGCGTCGTGATGAGCTCACTTACGCGAGCGCCGAGAATAGGACCGAAGAAGCCCGCGATGCAGGCGCCAATGAGCGGCAGAAAGACGATCAGCTCATAGATCACAGCATTGCACCGCGCGCTTTCGCTCGTCTTACGTCATGGCCCGGTTCATCCGGGCCATCCAGACTCCCGTGAAATTCAATGAGTCTGGAT
>JBAQHC010000242.1:0-1590 GCA_049288095.1 Alphaproteobacteria bacterium
GCGGGCGTTTTCCCCGCGCGAGGCCTTGATGCTCATCTTTTGGATTCTCGCGGCCCTCATGACTATGGTCGCGCTGGCCTTCGTGCTGTGGCCGCTCGTCCGCCGTGCGCCGGCGGAGGTCTTCTCCGAAAGTGTCGAGATGGCGGTCTACAGCTCGCAGCTTGGGGCGATCGAAGATGCTGAGCAGGCGGGACGCATTGCTGAAGAGGATGCGAAGGCAACGCGCACTGAGGTCAAACGGCGCATGCTTGCCAAGGTCCGCCAGCGCAAGAGAGAGGCGGAAGGAGCCGGCGTTAGACGCCCCATGGGTGCGCGCGAGCGGGCGACGATCCTCGTTCTTCTCGGTGTTGCGACACCGCTCCTTGCACTGACGATCTATCTCTCCGGCGGACGGCCGGACCTGCCGGACGAGCCGTTTGGGGCACGCTCCGCGGAGCGTGCAGCGGCTGGCGTTCCAAGCCAGGAAGAGCAGGCGCTGGTGCGTGAGCTGGCCGAGCGCATGGCGAAGCATCCGGAAGACCCGCGCGGCTGGGTGCTGCTTGGCGCGGCCTATGTACGTCAAAACCGTTATGACGAGGCGGTTGCCGCTTACGACAACGCAAATGCACGCAAACCTGGCGATGCCGACATTTTGGCGGCGCTTGGGGAAGCCGAGGTTCTGCAGGCCGGCGGTGAGATCACGGAAGAAGCGCGCGTCAATTTTGAAGCCGCAAAATCAGCCGCTCCCGGCAATATGCGCGCGCGATATTTTTTGGCTCTTGCTCAGGCGCAGGCGGGCGATTTCGCCGGTGCCGCCACGGCGTGGTCGGAGCTGATCAAGGATGCGCCGGCCGACGCGCCGTGGCGCAAGATGGTCGAGGCGCAAATAGCTCAGGCAAAGCGTGCCTCCGAAGGGTCGAACGATCTTCTTGCCGGGGCGAACGCAGAGCAAATGGCAAAGCTCAGTCCGGCAGAGCGGCAAGCAATGATCGAACAAATGGTGGCGCGGCTTGCTGCTCGGCTCGATCAATCGCCGCGCGATCTCGACGGCTGGCTGCGCCTCGCCAAATCTTATTCGGTTCTGGGCGAGCCGCAACGCGCGGTCACCGCGCTCAACAAAGCTGCTGAGGCCTTTCGCGGCGACGCGGCGGCGCTTCAACAGATCAACCGGGCAAGAGCCGGGCTCGGCCCCTCGACAGGTACATTCGGTGCCGAGAATTAGACCATGATCGGCTTATATGGAGCGCTTGCTCCTCATGGTTCGACAAGCTCACCATGAGGGCGAAAGATTTACACCTCATCCTGAGCTTGTCGAAGGATGAGACTGATACAATCAAACCCGGTCCTCAGGCAGCGCCCAGCGATGCCTGAGTAGGTCAGCTAGCGGGCTGGCGGCTGCGACTTTGGCAGCTCGTCTTCGTTCACGCGCTCGAAATAGCCGATCTGCACGGAGAACAAATCCTGGCTTGGGTGATTTTCGATGAAATGGATGAGATCCTGCGAGCTCGCTTGAAGGCGCATGTGCTTCGCATCGCCGCTAATCTCGCCGCTCTGAATTGCTTTATCGATACGGCTCTCATCGAGCGCATAAAGGGTAACGTAGTTCTGCTC
>JBAQHC010000243.1:0-3232 GCA_049288095.1 Alphaproteobacteria bacterium
CTCCCCCCGTAAACGGGGGGAGATCGTTTCATGCGCTGTTCGCTGCTGCGCGCAATCGCTTCAACGACAATGGCCTCGGCGATCAGCGGCTTGCCGGGCATCAAGAAACTGAATCGTTGGCGGTAGGCGGCCTCAAACTCGTGAATCATAGCGTCAATGGTGCCGAGAGGGGCTTCCAGCGCGGTGTCAGTGCCTTGATATTTGATGCGCACACGGCGCTCATCTTCGAGCGCGCCCTCTGCGCCTTGCGCACGCAACCGCGCAAACAGCTCATCGCGAATGGCGTCGAGGCGCGGCGCGAGTTTGGCGATCAGCGCATCATCGAGCGCAGCTTCGACAGTCTCCTGATGAATCAGGCGATCGTCGGCAAGGCCCATGCCATAGGCGGAGAGAACACCCGCAAGCGGATGGATCATCACGCGGCTCATGCCGAGAGCATCGGCGACAAGACACGCGTGCTGCCCACCGGCGCCACCGAAACATTGGAGCGTGTATTGTGTAACGTCATAGCCGTGCGCAATCGAGATTTGCTTGATGGCATTCGCCATGTTCTCGACGGCGATCGTGATGAAGCCCTCGGCGATCTTCTCTGGTGTCCATTGCTCGCCGGTTACGCCTGCGATCTCGGCCTGGATGCTGTTGATCGCGCGCAGGGCAGCCTCACGATCGAGCGGCTGATTGCCGTTTGGCCCAAACGCGTGCGGGAAATGTTCGGCGCGCAATTTGCCGAGCACGAGATTGCAATCGGTGATCGTCAGCGGTCCGCCGCGACGATAGCAGGCCGGGCCAGGAACGGCGCCCGCGGAATCCGGGCCGACGCGGAAGCGCATGCCGTCAAACGAGCAGATCGACCCGCCGCCCGCCGCGACCGTGTTGATTTGCATCATCGGTGCGCGCAATCGCGCACCGGCCACCATGGTTTCCTGCGTGCGCTCGAATGCACCGGCATAATGCGACACGTCGGTCGATGTACCGCCCATATCGAAGCCAATGACTTTATCGAAGCCCGCGGCCTCCGCAGTCGCCGCCATCGCGATAATGCCGCCCGCGGGACCCGAGAGGATCGCGTCCTTCGCGCGAAACGCATTTGCCGCAGTGAGCCCGCCGGAGGATTGCATGAACGAGAGCTTGGTGCCTTTGCCCACACCGGCTGCAACTTGCGCGGCATAGCGCGACAAGATCGGCGCAAGATAAGCATCGATCACGGCAGTGTCGCCGCGGGGCACGAGCTTCATCAGCGCACTCGCATCATGGCTCGTCGTGATCTGCGTGAAGCCGAGCTCTCGCGCGATCTCGGCCACACGCAATTCGTGATCGGGAAAACGGTAGGAGTGCATGAGGGCAATCGCAATGGATTTGATTCCGTGCGCGTCATGAAGCGCGAGCGCGACACGCACTTGCGCGTCATCAAGCGGTTTCAACGCATGGCCATGTGCATCGAGGCGCTCATCGATTTCGACAACTTCGGAATAAAGCGGCTCGGGCAACTCGATCTTGCGCGCGAAAATCTTCGGCCGGTTCTGCGTGCCGATGCGCAAAGCATCGGCAAAGCCCTTGGTGATGGCGAGCAAGGTCGGCTCGCCCTTGCGCTCCAAGAGCGCATTGGTCGCAACCGTCGTGCCCATCTTGACGGCGCCGATGCGCTCGGCCGGCATCGGCGCGCCGCTGGGAACGCCGAGAATTTGACGAATGCCTTCGATCGCCGCGTCGTCGTATTGGCCAGGATTTTCGGACAGCAGTTTGCGGGTGATGAGAGCGCCGTCAGGAGCGCGGGCGACAATGTCGGTGAATGTGCCGCCGCGATCGATCCAAAAGTCCCAGCGGCCTTCCACGAAAGCATCCTCATCGAATCTCCCCTCCCCTTGCGGGAGGGGATTAAGGGGAGGGGTTTGGTTCCACCCTCCCCGGATGCTTCGCATCCAGCCCCTCCCGTCAAGGGAGGGGCGATCAGGGTGTCATGACGTTTTCAAACGCCGGATGGCTTCGTCGAGCACTTCGTATTTCTTGGCGAAGCAAAACCGGATAATTGAAGCTTCGGGGTCGCGCATGTAAAACGCGCTCAGAGGAATCGCCGCGACGCGGTTCGTCTCGGTGATATGGCGGCAATAGTCGGCGTCGCGCCCGGCCCATTTGGTATCGGCAATCGATACGTTGATGAAATAGGTGCCTTGCGCGGGCAAGACTTTCATTCCGGCCGCGCGCAAGCCAGTGCTCAAGTGATCGCGCTTCTCGGCCATGGTTTTCTTGAGGCCGGAGAGCCACGGATCCCATTCGTCGAGTCCATAGGCGACCGCCACCTGCAAATTCGGCGGCGTCGTGAAAGTAAGAAATTGGTGCGCCTTGCTGATGATCTTCATGAGCGGCGCAGGGCCTGTGATCCAGCCGACCTTCCAGCCGGTCACGCAGAAGATCTTGCCGGCCGAGCCGATCTTGAGTGTGCGCTCGTTCATTTCCGGCAGCGAGGAAAGCGGAATATGCGCGCGGTTATCGTAAGTAAGGTGCTCGTAGACCGCATCAACAATCGCGAGGAGGTTCGCCTCCTTGCACACATCGGCGATAATTTTGAGCTCGCTGAGGCCAAACACTTTGGCCGCCGGGTTCAAAGGATCGTTGAGAATGATCGCTCTGGTGCGCGCCGAAAGCGCCTGGCGCAAAGCTTTCTCGTTCAATTCCCAATCCGGTGCTTCGAGGCGCACGGGAACCGCTTCACCACCTGCACGCTGAATGAGCGGCACATAAGCGTCGTAGGACGGCTCGAAGATGATGACCTCATCGCCTGGCGAAACGAAGCCGAGAATCGCAGCGGCGAGCGCTTCGGTCGCGCCGGAGGTGACGACGACTTCCTCGTCCCATTTACGCGGAAGACGCCAATGGCGCTCTTCATGCGCAGCGATCGCTTTGCGCAAGGCGGCGACGCCCGCCATCGGCGGATATTGGTTGCTGCCCGTGAGCAGATAATCCGCAGCCTTTTGCAAAATTTCGCGCGGCCCCGTTTCGTCAGGAAAGCCCTGGCCGAGATTGACTGCGTTATTGGCTTCTGCAAGCCGCGACATCACTTCGAAGATTGTCGTGCCGAGCTCGGCATAGGCCTGATGCGCGCGGATCATCTATTCGCCCGTGAAGTCCTTGATGCGGCGGAAGGAATGGTTTGCCTCGATTGGCCCGTCGCGCTCGACAAGCGTCGCGGTTAGGCCTGCCGTGAGGGCAGCCTCAACTTCGCGCGACGCATCGG
>JBAQHC010000244.1:0-11417 GCA_049288095.1 Alphaproteobacteria bacterium
CCGGTGAGCGCCGCGCCGCGCGCTCAGACTGCGCCGCGGCTCGATCCTTCACCTCAATCGGCCGGCGCGCCACAAGCTTCGCTTCGCCATTTCGAGCGCTTCGAAGAGTTCATCACCGAGGCCGACACGCGCAAGGAATTGCGTTTGGGCCGCGAGCTCAAGGACGATGTGCATCTCATCCGCTTCGAGCCCGGTTTGTTCGAGTTCGAGCCAGGTCCGAATGCCTCCCCGGATCTTGCGTCGCGGGCAAAGCGCGCCTTGCAGGAGTGGACGGGCGCCACATGGGTTGTCTCCCTTGCAAAGGGTGAGGGCGCGCCGCAGCCAAACCTGCGCGCGCAGATGATCGCGGCGGATAAGCAGCGTAAGACTGAGGCGTCGGCGGAGCCTTTGGTCAAAGCGATTCTCGAAACATTTCCCGGCGCCAAGATCGTTGAGGTGCGCGACGCGAACGCTCCAGCCACACCCACACACAGTGATGAGCCTGAGCTCGTGGCGGATGAATCCGATGATTGGGATGAACTCCTATGAAAGATTTCGGCTCGCTGATGAAGCAGATGCAGGAGCTGCAAGGTAAAATGGGCAAGCTCCAGGAGGATCTTGGGCGCTTGGAGATCGAAGGCGTGTCCGGCGGTGGCCTGGTGCGCGTCACGCTCTCGGGCAAAGGAGAGCTTAAGGGCGTCAAGATCGACCCCACGATTCTGCAGCCTTCCGATGCCGAGATGATCGAGGATCTGCTCATCGCCGCGCATAACGATGCGAAGAAGAAAACCGAAGAGCGCGTGCAGCAGGAAACTCAAAGCGTGTTCGGCGGCCTGCCGCTTCCGCCCGGCTTCAAGCTGCCGGTTTGATTCCTCAACCATTTGCGACCGGGGCGGGCAAGAGAAGTCGGCAGCCCAATCCAAGACAAAGACAAGCTCCGTCCAGTAAAGTGCAAATGGAAGGAGCGATTCCATGTACTTTGAGATCGTGAAAAGAATTCTAGATAAGAACGTAAGTGCCGTCGCGACGTCGAGAAACAAAACTGTCGCGGAGATCACTGGAAATGTCGCTGCTCACCTCAAGGCAATGTCTGCGCAGTGGTACTCTGGCAAGGCTCCTACTATTGCATATGGCGATCCAATTTGCCGTCTCGCTTACTTGTTCGCCCACGTCGCAACCAACGCTAATCTGTTCGAGTATGTATTCTCTGAGATTAGACCCCTCATCCTTGATGAAGATGACGATCAACTCGAAATTCTCGTGTTTGGTGGCGGGCCTGGTACCGAACTGCTGGGGCTTGCTAAACACCTTTATGAGAAGCCGCTTGCCGGTCAGCTGGATGTGTCAATCGACATTGTCGACCGCGTGACTGAGTGGAATGAAAATATCAGCTGGCTGAAAAAGGAAATATCGGCCACATACGCAAAGAAGTTTGGCAAGCCGAGCAAATGGCCGGCTCGGTTTAGCGGCTCAAATTACACTCTCGACTTTTCGAATCTGAAGAGCTTTGGCAACTTGCCGACGTTGTTTGAAAAGAATTTGTTTGTCTTCAATTTCGTTCTGTCGGAGATATTTGATCCGTCGAAGCTACTTCCTGTTATGCGCGCAATGATCAAGGGCTCTCCAGACGACGCGAAATTTCTATTCGTTGACCGATCTGATGACGCCACGATCGACAAGATCGATGCGATTTTGACTGCTCTAGGCCTCCAATTTTCCGATGGAGCCGCGACGCAAAGCAACATGGATGGAGACGAACAGAAGTCCGTTCTTGCAAGCTATTCTAGGCAACTGGGACGCAACCCGCGCGTAAGATGGGACGCAGTTTGGATATTGGCAGAAAAGCCTTGATCTGCTGGAGAGGACGTTCGCTTACATGCCCGCTGCCCAACCCTTCGGCCCCGAGCTTCAGCGTTTGATCGAGCTTTTGGCGAAGGTGCCGGGGCTTGGCCCGCGCTCGGCCCGCCGCGCCGCGCTCGGACTTCTTCGTCGCAAGGAAAGCTTGATGCTGCCGCTCGGCGATGCGATCGAGACGGCGGCTGCGCGCGTCAACAAGTGCAGCATCTGCGGCAATCTCGATACGCGCGATCCGTGTTCGATTTGCTCCGACCCGGCGCGCGACAAGCGCACGATTTGCGTTGTCGAGGAAGTCTCCGATGTTTGGGCGCTCGAGCGCGCGAACGTGTTTCACGGGCTTTATCACGTGTTGGGCGGCGTGCTCTCGGCGATCGATGGCATCGGTCCCGACGATCTTGCGATTGCGCCCCTCGTCGCTCGTGCGCGCGCCGGTCTGAGCGAAGTCATTCTCGCCACCAATGCGACTGTCGACGGCCAGGCGACGGCGCATTACGTGACGGATGCGCTTCAGAGCAGCGGCGTAAAGGTCACACGATTGGCTTATGGCGTGCCGGTCGGCGGTGAGCTCGATTATTTGGACGAAGGCACACTCAAAGCTGCGCTCCAATCCCGCCGCCCAATGTAGCCGCCTTTCCGATCCGCCATAAGTGTTTGTCCAAGACACGCCGCTTCATGACTACCGCTTCGGCCCTGCTTGGAAATCTCGTCTTCCAATCGCTGCAAATCTGTTTCGCTTGGCGTGCGCAGGCAAATGAACGCAGGTCAGAGGCGACGATCTTCGACAGCTGAGCATCGTACTTACCAAGCAGGTCGTTAAATCGCTCAATGAATTGCTCGTAGTCATGCGCCAAGATCTTCTTTGCTGAGAGGTCATTGATCGCATCGAGCGCAAAACTGTCATATGGCGCAAAAAGAGTTGGGTTGATTACAACGCCTAACTTAGAGATGAACGACGTTTGTCTCGAATGACTTTTGGCGTCCCCTTGCTTGGACGACAGTTTTCGGTCCGCCATTTCCGTTACAAGTTCGGCCACGATCGTTATGCTCTTTGCGGCTCTTAGTTTCGGAATCGCGGTCACGAACACCCATTTGACAGCCGCTTCCTTCGCCGCGCTATTCAACGTGTTTCGTAGTTTCCAGTAACTTCGAAAATCTCCAATCCACTTATCGCGGTTTGTGATGCCTCCGTGCGATTGAAGATTGATAAATTGTTTGCCCTCGGTGGAGGCCCAACTCTCATATGCCGTGCAAACTGCCGAGCAGCATATCGGAGGGAGCGATTGCGAATCCGTGCCAGGCTCTTTCATGTGGTCACAAAGTGTGAGTTCAGCGCCAGAGCTGACCTAACCGCGGCCTTGGGCGAGAAGCGGCAGCGGCGCATCTTCGATGACCGCGACTTTTTCCTCCTCGCCGATGTCGACCTCCTTGATGCGCTCGCCGCGCTTCAGGATCTTCTCGGAAGAGATCTCGATCTTGCGGATGTCGTCGTCGGACTGCACGAAGTGCTTGCGCAGATTTGTGGTCCGGTCGGCGAGGAGGCGCACATCCTCCAACAGCTTGCTCACCTCCTCCTGAATTACATGTGCCTGCTCTCGCATCCTCTGATCGCGGATGAGAGCGCGCATGGTATTGACCGCAAGCATCAGCATGTTGGGCGAAACGATCACCACGCGTTTGCGCTGCGCATGCTGGATGATGTCGAAGAAATCGGCAAACACGGCGCAATAGATCGATTCCGCCGGGACGAACATGATTGCGGGGTCCTGGGTCTCACCGGGGATCAGATACTTGCCGGCGATATCGTCGATGTGCTTGCGCACTTCGGCACGCACGCGCACTTGTGCTGCGCGCTGCGCCTCGGCCGATTGTGCGCCGGCCAGCGCCTCGAAGGATTCGCGCGGAAACTTGGCGTCGACAACGATCGCGGTCGACGAGCGCGGCAAGCGAATGGTGCAATCCGGCCGTGTACCGTTAGAGAGTGGCGCGTTGAAAGCATAGGTGCCGGCCGGAAGCGTGTCGGTGATGATGTGTTCCATCTGTGCTTGGCCGAAGGCGCCGCGTGCCTGTTTGTTGGCGAGGATGTCCTGAAGCGTGACGACTTGGCTGGAAAGCTCCGTCAAGTTCTTCTGTGCGGCATCGATGGCGGCGAGCCGCTCCTGCAGCTGGCCGAGCGATTGCGTCGTCTTCTCGCCCTGATCAATGAGCGTTTCGCCGACGCGCTTGGTGACGACATCGAGGCGCTCATCCACGCGCTGAGACAGCGCCGTGCTGTTTTGTGAGACCTGCAAGAGCGCGCCGCGCATTTCATCCATGCGGCTCGTCAAAGTCTGCTGGGCGGCGCCCAATGCGGTGATCGCTTCGGCGATCTGGGCATCACCCCCGCCGCCATTCCGCCGCGTCAGCAGGAACAGGGCGCCCGCGGCGCAGCCCGCTAGCGCGACGCCGAGAATGAGCCAGATCGCCTGCTCCATGAGAGCCTCCCAAAGACCAATGCCACCCTTCTTAAAGGGATTCGCCTCCGCTCAAATGTTCTCTATTTGTTCATATCACGAACGCCGCCTTCGGGGCAAGGCATCGCCCGGTCACTAAGCCTTCGGCGCAGCTTGGCCGGGCCGGTAGAACAGGCCCAGCTTGAGGCTTTCGGCGATGCGCTCGGAGCGCTCGATAAAGAAGGCCCTGGCTTCGTCGGTTGGGGCGATCTCTTCCACGGTCTCACGGAAGAGGCGCAGCCAAATGGCGAAGTGCCCTGGCTGAAGCGCGGGCAGCAGCTTGGCGTGAGCCTGCATCGGCTTGCCGCTATAGCGGCCATTGACGAACGCGATCGACGACCAGAAGTCCTTCATCTTGGCGAGGTGCACGGGCCAGCGGTCTGCGATGGCCATCTCGAAGATTGGGCCCAGCGTGGCATCGGCGCGGATGCGGCCATAGAAGGTCTCGACCAGCTGGTCGATGAATTCCTCGCTTATCCCGATAGCCGAAGAATGCGCCGCGAATTCGCGCCGCGCGGCGATTGCTCGTTCGCTGTAGCTCGGGCTGTCCATGAGCCACTCCTTGATCTTGAGATCCCAACTTGGGTGCGCGGCCGCCCAAGGTGAAGGAACCGCAACGCCGCTGTGACCATTTGGCGGCCTCTTGACGCCTCTTTCGAGGCTCCTCATATCTCGTGACTATGGCTAAGCGAACCATCATCACGGCGCCTGATCCGCGTCTCAAAGTCGTCTCCGAGCCCGTCCGAAAAGTCGACGACGGCTTGCGTGCGCTGATGGACGATATGCTTGAGACGATGTACGCGGCGCCGGGCATCGGCCTTGCCGCCGTGCAAGTGGGCGTGCCCAAGCGCGTTCTCGTGATGGACTTGGCGCCCGAGGGCGCGCCGCGCGCGCCGCGCTATTTCATCAATCCGGAGATCGTCTCGGTGAGCGAGGAGATGAAGGAATACGAGGAGGGCTGCCTCTCGGTTCCGGAAATGTATGAGCTGGTCGAGCGGCCGGCGCAGGCGCGGGTCAAATATCTCGATTACGACGGCAATGAGCAGGTGATCGATGCCGATGGCATGCTGGCGGTGTGCCTCCAGCATGAGATGGATCACTTGGAGGGCATCCTCTTCATTGATCATCTCTCCAAGCTCAAGCGCGACATGATCTTGCGCAAGCTCGTCAAGGCGCGCCGCCTCATCGAAGCTGAGTAATCCATTGCGCTTGGCCTTCATGGGCACGCCGGACTTTTCAGTCCCGACACTGTCGGAGCTGATCGGCCAAGGCCACGAAATCGCTTGCGTTTATACGCGAGCCGCGCGGCCTGCGGGGCGGGGGCAAAGGGAGCGCCCGTCTCCGGTTGAGGCTTTTGCGCGCACAGCTGGCCTTGAGGTGCGCACGCCGCAAAGTTTCAAGAGCGCAGAAGATCGTGCGGCCTTTGCCGCGCTCGGCCTCGATGCGGCGATTGTTGTGGCCTACGGCTTGATCCTGCCGCGCGAGATTTTAGCAGCGCCGCGGCTCGGCTGCTTTAACGTGCATGCCTCGCTTCTGCCGCGCTGGCGTGGCGCCGCGCCGATCCAGCGCGCGATCATGGCCGGCGATTCCGAAACCGGCATTTCGATCATGCAGATGGAAGAGGGGCTCGATACCGGTCCCGTGCTGATGTCGGAGCGTGTTCGCATCGGTCCGAACACGACGGCGGGCGCATTGCATGACGAGCTTGCGCGCCTTGGCGCCTCGCTCATGATCCGTACACTGAGCGCCTTGGAGCGGGGGCCGGTGAAGGCCATACCACAGCCAAGCGAGGGCGTCACCTACGCCAAGAAGATCGACAAATCCGAAGCGCGCGTCAATTGGTCAAGAAGCGCCGATGAACTTGACTGTTTGATCCGCGCGCTCACGCCTTCGCCCGGCGCGTGGTTCGAGGCGCCCGATGCGCGCGGCGAGCCTGCGCGCATTCGCATTATTGCTGCCAGGCCAGTGCAGGCCCAAGGCGCACCCGGCGAGGTGATTTCGCTCATGCCGCTGACGATCGCCTGTGCGCAAGGTGCGCTTGAATTTCATGCGCTACAGCGCGCCGGTGCAGCAGCGCTTGCTGCGCCGGAATTCTTGCGCGGCTTTCCGCTCGCTCAAGGCGCCCGGTTACTTTAAGTCAGACGCCGAAACCTCGGCGAGCTCCGTGTGTCCAAAGCCCTTGGTGTAATCGAGTATGGAGACGAGCTTCGGCCGCGCCCTGACGACGGCCATACCGACAGCTTCGAGCGGCGATGCTCCCGCCTTTTGAGCGCCTCCGGCCTTGGCCAATTGCGCGCTGACGCGATCGAACTCCTCCTTCACCTGGTCGCCGAAACGTTCGACCATCAGCTCGCCGAAATGCATGATCTCTTTGGGGTCGGTCACGAACTCCGCCTCGGCCGCCATCGAGAGGCCTTTGATCTCCTGCCAATTGGGAAACGGTACATCGACCACGATGGAGACGCGCTTGTCGCGCGCTATATTCTTCGCCTTCTGGCCTTCCATGCCGACGCCA
Organism: Alphaproteobacteria bacterium; assembly: GCA_049288095.1. Lineage (GTDB taxonomy): Bacteria > Pseudomonadota > Alphaproteobacteria > CAWBKL01 > CAWBKL01 > CAWBKL01. The sequence continues at coordinate 6,841 of JBAQHC010000244.1, forward strand.
AAATATATGATAAGCCCATCGTGAACGAAACTCACCGTTGTGGCTTGCGGCCAGCCATCCGGCCGATTGGTGGCAATGGTAAGGTCGTTCGCTTTGTCGAGGATACTGAGGATGAAATCGCGCGATGCCTTCTGCATGTCGGCTGCTCCTGGAAATCGGCCGGCGCCATCTTCGTTGATTGCTCGCTTGAGGCCTTGATCCTGGTCAATCATGCCGCGTTACAAAATCATTCTCGAATATGACGGCACGCCTTTTGTCGGCTGGCAGCGCCAGAACAATGGCGTTTCGGTACAAGGCGTTGTCGAGGCCGCGATTAAGGCTTTCTCGGGTGAGAGCGTAACGATCACGGCTGCCGGACGAACGGACACCGGCGTTCATGCGCGCGGGCAGGTCGCAAGTTTCGATCTTGAGCGCGCGTTTCCAAGCGATACTGTGCGCGATGCGATCAACGCGCATGTGCGCCCGCATCTCATCGCTGTGTTATCGGCTGCGGAAGTCGTACCCAATTTCAGCGCACGCTTTAGCGCAATTAAACGCTACTACGAATATCGCGTGATTACGCGCCGCGCGCCGCTTGCGCTGGACACGGATCGCGCCTGGTGGATTCCGCAAGGGCTTGATGTCGGTGCGATGACCGATGCGGCGCAGGCGCTGATCGGCCAGCACGATTTCACGACATTTCGTGCCGCCGAATGCCAGGCGAAGTCGCCCGTTAAAACTCTGGATGAAGCGCGCGTGGAGTCGCAGGGCGAAAGCATCGTGTTTAACTTCTCGGCGCGCTCATTCCTTCATTCCCAAGTGCGCTCGATGGTCGGCTCGCTCGTGCAGGTCGGCCGCGGTAAATGGAATCCGGCCGATCTGCGAAAGGCGCTTGAAGCGCGCGATCGTGCCGAATGCGGACCGCTTGCGCCACCTTGCGGCCTCACTCTTTTGCGCGTCGATTATCCTAATTGATAGAGCATTACGCGCGGCCGGCGGGTGTAAGTTCGAGGCTTACATACGCAGGAGGTCAGGATGGCTAACATTGCGCTACCGTTTTCGGGCTCCGTTACTCAGGCGATCAATCCGTGGAACATCTTTCTTCGGTCGATGACCGAAGTGGGGTTGATCAACATCAATATCGGCAAGGGCGATCCCGCGATTGAGCAAGATGCGCTCGAGGAGGTCGGCAGCTATGGCCGTCAAATCGGCCGCATGGCGGATGTCATGGAAATCCTCATCGGCACGCTTGATGAGCAGAACATAACCGAACAGCAAAGGAAGGCCATTTACGCCTTTAAGGAGATGCTCGATGGCGTGCGCGCTGTCAAAGCCAAGAAGCGCGACGGCAAGAGCGATGAGTCCTTGCTGACGCCGCCGGCGAAGCTTGCGCGCGAGGCATTGCCGCCTGCGCCACTTAAGTCCGTCGCGAGCTAAGCGCTAGAGCGGACGCGCGAATTTTGGAAAGTAACCGGCAAGCACGCGCTCGTAAATGCGCGTGAGCGCCTCGATATCGGCGACCGGCACATTCTCGTCGATCTTGTGCATGGTTTCACCGACAAGGCCGAACTCGACCACAGGCGCGTAATCCTTGATAAAGCGCGCATCCGATGTGCCGCCTGATGTCGACAGCTCCGGCTTTGATCCGGTCTCGGCAGCGATTGCTTCGCAAATGAGATCGGTGAAGGCGCCTGGAGCGGTGACGAAAGCTTCGCCATTGCCGAGAAATGAAGTCTCGTATTCGCCGCCATGCTCGGCCTGAAACCGCAAGATCTCGTCTTGCACCCAGTCTCTGAGGCTCGCCTGCGTATGGCGGTCATTGAAGCGGATATTGAACCGCGCAGTCGCCTCGGCGGGGATCACGTTTGTCGCTTTGTTGCCGGTGTCGATCGTAACAATTTCGAGATTGCTCGGCTGAAAATGTTCCGTACCCTGATCGAGCTTGGCCTTGGCGAATTGATCAAGAAGCGCAACGAGCTTGGGCAGCGGGTTGAGCGCCAAGTGCGGATAGGCGACATGGCCTTGCGTGCCGAGCGATTTAATCGTCGCGGTAAAGCTGCCGCGCCGGCCGATCTTCGCCATATCGCCGAGGCGCTTTTGATTGGTCGGCTCGCCAACAAGACAATGATCGATGCGCTCGCTGTTATTCTTGATCCAGCGTAGCATCGGCTCTGTGCCGTTGATCGAATCGCCTTCTTCATCGCCGGTGATGAGAAAGCTGATCGAGCCTTTGAGCGCGCCTTTAGCGAGATGGCGCGAGGCGGCGGCGGCGAACGCAGCGATGCCGCCTTTCATGTCGGCGGCGCCGCGGCCATAAAGCCGGCCATGGAGCAAGCTTGCTGCGAAGGGTGCAGAAGACCATTTGCTTTCATCGCCCGGCGGCACGACATCGGTGTGGCCGGCGAACGAAAAGTGCGGCGCGGTGGTGCCAATGCGTGCGTAAAGATTGTCGATTCGCTCCCTGCCCTGGCCAAACGGCAGCCGCGTACATTTGAAGCCGAGCGGCTTCAGTGCGGCTTCAAGCACGTCAAGCGCCCCCGCATCGGCAGGCGTGACGCTCGGGCGCTTGATCAGCGCCTGCGCCAACTCAACGGGATTGATCTCAGCCATGGCCGCTAGCTAAGGCCAAGCGCGCCGGGGGTCAAACAGCAGGTCTGTCAAATATGGATTGACAAATCTGTCAATCTCCTATTGACTGTCAACACAAAATTGACAGAGGAGCCATCCGATGGCCGAAGCCCAAGCCACCACCGAATCGCCGCCCGATCGAAGCAAGCGCACCCTCCATTGTTCGTTTTGCGGGAAATCCCAGCACGAGGTGAAAAAACTGATCGCTGGCCCAAGCATGTTCATTTGCGATGAGTGTGTCGCGGTCTGCCAAGACATCATCAACAAGGACGCAAACAATCCGCCGAAGGCCGGTGAACAGTCGGCCGTAGAGCCGCCAAAGCTTGAGGGCGTGCCGACCGATCAGTTGCTGAAGATCTTGCGCTTGCAAAACCAGGTGTACGATCACACGACCGAAGGCATGCAGCGAATCATCGACATCTTGCGCGAGCGGGAATTGAGCTGGGCCGAGATCGGCGTCGCGCTCGGCGTGTCGCGGCAGGCGGTCTGGCACCGCTTCGGTTAATCGCGCAGAAGCTCATTGATCGAGGTTTTGGCGCGGGTCTTTTCGTCGACGCGCTTGACGATCACCGCGCAATAAAGCGATGGGCCCGGCGCGCCGTTCTTCATCGGCTTGCCCGGCATATTGCCCGGCACGACGACGGAGTAGGGCGGCACTTCGCCATAGTGAATTTCGCCGCTCTCGCGGTCGACGATCTTGGTCGACGCGCCGATGAACACGCCCATGGACAGCACGGAGCCTTCGCGTACGACGACGCCTTCAACCACTTCGGAGCGCGCACCAATGAAGCAATTGTCTTCGATGATCACTGGGCCGGCTTGCAGCGGCTCAAGCACGCCGCCAATGCCGGCGCCGCCCGAGATGTGGCAATGCGCGCCGATCTGCGCGCACGAGCCGACTGTGGCCCACGTGTCGACCATCGTGTTCTCGCCGACATGCGCACCGACATTGACGAAGCTCGGCATGAGCACGACGCCCGGCGCGATAAAGGCGGAATGGCGCACGATGGCGCCCGGCACGGCTCTAAAGCCCGCGCTGCGGAAATGATTGGGTCCCCAGTTTTCGAATTTGGAGGGCACCTTGTCCCACCAATGCGCCGTGCCCGGTGCGCCTGCGATCATCTCCATGTCTTTCAGGCGGAACGACAGCAGCACGGCCTTTTTCAGCCACTCATTCACCTTCCAGGCGCCGCCGACTTTTTCAGCGATCCTAAGCTCGCCCCGATCAAGAAATTCGAGCGCTGCCTCGACAGCCTCGCGCATGCGGCCTTGCGTCGTCGGCCCGATGCCGGCGCGGCCCTCCCAGGCTTCCTCGATGACGGTGCGCAATCCTTCGCTCATATTCCTTCCCCTTCGCCCTCACCGGCCGCGCTGCTCATACGACATTATGTGCGCGCTGGCGAGAAATTCGGCGAGGTTTTCAGTCGTGTGGTGGACATGCGCGAGGCCCGCGGGTGCTTCGCCAATCAGCACAGTCGTCATCCCCAAAGCATGCGGCACTTCAAGATTGCGTGCCACGTCCTCGAACATGGCCGCCTTGCTGGGCTCGATCGCGTGACGCGCCAACAGCAATTCATAGGCGTCGCGATAGGGCTTGGGCCGATAGTTTGCTCGAGTGATGTCGTGGATGTCGTCGAATTGGCCGGCGATGCCCAGCCTGTCGAGCACGCGCGCCGCATGGGCTATCGATCCGTTGGTGTAGACGAGGCGCTGGCCCGGCAGCCGCGCAAGCGCCGCCGCGAGCGCCGGATCAGGCGAGAGTCGCGAGAGATCGATCGCATGCACATAATCCAAAAATTCGGTGGGCTCGATGCCGTGCAGTTCCATGAGCCCCGAGAGCGTCGTGCCATGCGAATGGAAATAAGCTTTCTGCAAGGAATAGGCGCGTTTGCGGTCAAGCCCTAGGCGATCCGCAATGAACGCCGTCATGCGTTCTTCGATGAGCGGAAAGAAGTCACTCGCTTGCGAAT
>JBAQHC010000245.1:0-1876 GCA_049288095.1 Alphaproteobacteria bacterium
GTGTTAATCAGCCGGCTGCCGATGACCTTCGCGGCCGGCTGGTTGTGGATGAAGCTCGTCCCCATGTCCCCGTGCATCAGCCGCCACAGCCACAGGCCGTATTGGTGGACCACGGGCTTGTCCAGCCCGCGCTTGGCGATCTCCTGCTCGACGTAGGCCTTGTTGATCCGCGGGTCCTGCAAGAGGCGCTGGAAATAATTGCCCGGCGTGAGCTTCATGACACCGAAGCCCAGCACCGACGCCGCCAGCAGCATCACCAGCGTGATCAGGATGCGCCGAACGATGTAGGCGCCCATGAGGTCCTTTTGCTCGCCTTACTCGCCTTGGATGTAGATCCCCTCCAGATGGTTCAGCACGCCCCACTCCGGCTGGGACGCCAGGCCCGTGGGGAAGATGTTGGCGAACTTGGTGCGGATCGCGACCAGGCCCTCCTGCGTCACGATGTAAATCATCGGCTGCTCCTCGGTGGCGATTTCCTGGTAGCGCCAGTAGATTTTCGCGCGCTTCTGTGGGTCCAGCTCCTGGATGCCTTCGGCGAAGACCTTGTCGATCTCCGCCTCCCAGGGCGTGGAAGGTTTGGGCTCCTTGGGAAACCAGTGGTGGGTTTGACCGCTGCTCCGCCAGACGTTGGCGCCGAAGTGCGGGTCGAGGCTGGCCGTCAGGCCCATCAGGCAGGCCTCCCAGTCGAAGGTGGCGTCCAGTTTGCTGACCAGCGTGTTGAAGGCCATCGGGCGGAAGTTCACGCGAATGCCCAGGTTCTCCAGGTCCTTGCGGATGACCTCGGCCACCTTGACGCGGTCGGTGTTCTCGGCGTTGGTGGTCAGGCTGAACTCCACGGCCCGGCCATCGGAGTCCTCCAGCACGCCGTCGCCGTTGCGATCGGTCAGGCCCATCTCCGCCAGCAGCGCCTTGGCCTTGGCGGGATTGTATTCGAACCGCGGCAGATTCGGTGGGACGAACGGCAAGTGGAGCTGCTCGGGGTATTCGCTGTATTCAGGATAGGCCAGGCCGTTGAAGACGTTGTCCACGATGCTCTGGCGGTCGACGGCGTACGCCATGGCTTGGCGGAATCGCCGGTCGCGGAACCACTTCAGCTTGCGCGGATCGACGAAGGGCCTGCCGCCTTTGTCCGAGCCGGTGTTTTGGTTGAAGAACAGAAAGAAGCTGCCCAGGCGCGGGCCTAGGCGGTAGAGGTCGAAGTCGGCGTTGGGCTGGCTGGCCAGGATCGGGAAATCCGCCGGCCGCATCTGAAGGATATCCGCCTCGCCGTTCTGGAACTTCAGCATCTGCACGTTGAAGTCGGGCACGGTCACGAAGACCACCTCGTCCAGATACGGCAGGCGCTGTCCGGCGGCGTTGGTCTGCCAGTAGCGCGGGTTGCGCTTCAGAACGACGCGGTTGCCGATTTCATAGCGGGCCAGCAGAAACGGCCCGGTGCCGACGAATTTCTCCGGCGGCGTATCGGTCCCCAAAGCCGCGTCGAATCGTCCGCCGTCCACCAGCGGTTTGAAGCAGTGGCGAGGGATGATCACCTGGCCGATCAGCGTGGGGAAGATGGCGTTCTTCTCAAACAGCGTGAAGCGCACCGTCAGGTCGTCGATCTTCTCGACCTTCCACTTCTCGCCTTTGGGGCCGGTCAGCAGGTCGCGCATCGGGGCGCTGACGTTGGGGTCGTAGAGTGTTTCGTAGGTGAACACCACGTCGTCGGCCGTGAAGGGCTGCCCGTCGGACCACTGGACGCCCGGGCGCAGGCGGACGGTCCAGACCAGCCCGCTGTCATCGTGCGTCCAACTGATCGCCAAGTTGGCTTCCACTTCCGCCGTCCAGGGATTGCTGACGGTCAGGCCTTCCCACATCAGGCCGGCCACGTCGGTGC
>JBAQHC010000246.1:0-11081 GCA_049288095.1 Alphaproteobacteria bacterium
GATAAGGCCAATCCGCTCGGTGACGGCAGCGAGCGCCGGCAGCAAGGTCAACGGATCAAAAGACGTAACGGTTGCGCTGCGCTTCAAAGCCGACGGCGGCGCGTTCAGCACAGCCAGATGATCGGCCATGAAGAACGCGTCGAATTTTCCCGTTTCGAGCTTCTGAATGAAGCGCTTCAAATGCGCGAAATTGAAATTGGCGTCGGGGAATGAACCAGGATAGCGCCACCATGCGGTGTGAATGCTCACAGGCCGCATGAAGGCGCCAAGATGGAGTTGCCGTCTTGCCAACTCGCACCGAACCTTTACTCGGCCGCGTTCGACGACCCTTGATAGCCGGGCAGACGTGGCGTTGAAGCCGGACCGGTGTTCCGGTTCGCCTGGCCGCCGCCGCCGGGCGGCGCTTTCATGAACGGCTCGGGATCACCTTCGCGGCGCTTCAAGCCGAACAGCGGGCTCATGCCCGGGTGACGGCCGAGGCCGCCGGCATGGCCGCCAGCGCCAGGGAAGAGATCGAAGCCGCGATCGATCCAATCGCGCAACGGATCGTCGTCGGGCAAGCACGGCGTTCCGGCGACAGATGCTGTCCATAGAAACACGGCAAGCGCCGCGTAATCGGCATAGTTCGGCTTGTTGCCGCCGAGCCATTTGGTCTCGCGCAACAGCGCGCGGAACGGCTCGAGTGTCGGCGGCACGGCCGGCAAGCGATCCTCGCGGCCCTTCTGCACCTCTTCGAGCTTGCGGCCGCCGAGCATGAATTCGCGGCTCTTGGTGACATAGTCGTGGTCGACCTTCAGCGAGCGATCGCGATAGTCGCCGATATAGCAGGAGAACCAGGGGCCGATTGCCGTACGCCACAGCCAGCTGTCGATGAATTTGGTGAGCGCTTTCATGCTCGGCCCTTCGAACAGCGGCGGACGATCGGGATATCTCTCGTCGAGATATTCGGCGATCAGCCAGCTATCGAGCACCCAGATGCCGTCGTCGACAATGACCGGCAACCGCTCGGACTTGCCGCCGGTGCGCTCAGCAATGCCGGTGAAGCCGCCCGGAACGATGTCGATATCGAAGCCCTTATGCGCGAGCGCATATTTGGTGCGCCACACGAACGGGCTGATGGTGCAGCCGCTCTGAAGCTGCAAATCATAGAGCGTAATACGATTGTTTTTCGCCATGTGCCTGAACTTCCCTCCGTGAAGGCCGGCATTTTGCCGAGGTGGGTCAAGGCCCACAAGGGGAAACTGACGTTCAGTCATCACATGCGGCGCGGGACCACAAGCCGGGCGACAACGCCTTGAACGGTCTCGCCATTCTGGTTGAGCGTAGTGTTTCTGACCGTGATCATGCCGCGGTCGGGCCGTGACTTGGATGGGGTAATCGCCAAGACTTCCGTCTCGACATGAAGCGTGTCGCCCGGCCGCGTCGGCCTGGGCCAGCTGAGCTCCCCGCCCGCCCCGATCAGCCCTCCGGCAATCTTGGGGCCGCTCTCAACCAAGAGCTTCATGCTGATCGCTGCGGTGTGCCAGCCGCTGGCCGCGAGGCCCTCGAACAGGCTTTCTTTGGCGGCTGCCGCATCCAAGTGAAAGGGCTGCGGATCATATTGGCGCCCAAAGGCCATAATCTCTTCCGCACTCAGCTTATAGGCCGCCGTGACAAACCGTTGACCGACAGCAAGGTCTTCGAGGTAAAGGCGGCCATCCCCGCTCAATGATTTCGGAATGAGCATCGCCCTCGTCCTCAAGATTTGATGCAGATCGAGACAATATGGGGCGCGGAACCTAGGCTCTCCACCAGCATTAGTGTGACGTGAGAGACATCGATGGCGCGCGTTTCGCCGCAAACACAATTGCCGCTGGAGATCGGCGACTATTCCAGCCTCAAAGCGCTGCGCATGGCGGCCGCGACGTGCAAGCGCTGCCCGCTGTGGAAGAATGCGACGCAAACCGTGTTCGGCGAGGGGCCGGCGCATGCCTCGCTCGTTTTCGTCGGCGAGCAGCCGGGCGACAAAGAAGACATTCAAGGACATCCGTTCGTGGGGCCAGCCGGCGTGGTGCTCGACAAGGCTTTGAGCGAGGCCGAGATCCCGCGCTCCGAAATCTATGTCACGAACGCGGTCAAACACTTCAAGAATGAGCCGCGCGGCAAGCGGCGATTGCACAAGCGGCCAGACCCTCATGAAATCAAGATTTGCAGCGCGTGGCTCAACGCCGAAGTCGAGCTCATCAAGCCGAGGATGGTGATTGGGCTCGGCACAACGGCCGCTTATGCGCTTTTGGGCAGCGCCGTCACAATCCACGCATCGCGGCGCAAGCAACTGACCATGCCCTTGGGTTTCAATGTCGCGATCACCACGCATCCTTCTGCCATCTTACGCCAACCCGACGATGAGTCGCGCGAGCAGGCTTATAAGCAGCTGGTCGAAGATTTCGTTTGGATCAGGAAGTGGGCTGAGAAGCTAGGCGTCGCGCACTCACGCTGAGGCCCTCTTCCCTGTCCGATCTAAACACGAAGACACGAAGGACACACAAAGAACACAAGCACCAACTTCGTGACCTTCGTGTCATCTTCGTGCCTTGGTGTTTAGCCTTCGTCCAGATCACTCCGCATCTCCCGGTGGCTAGGTCACCAGTCAACCGCCGTAGCGCTCATTGCGAATGATGCTTGGCGCGATACCGGCTGCAATCACGCTCTGGTTCGCGGCTTCGACAAACGGATTTGATCCGCACACGAACACTTCGCGAGGGCGTGCAGGCAATCGTGCGATCACTTCCTGCATCATCTCAGCATCGACACGACGCGCATAATCGGCGGCGCCTGCAGCATCGCGCGTGAGTGCGGTGACGAGCTGAAACCCACCGCCCCGCAAGCGCAATTCCGCGAGCTCGTCGCGAAACATCAGATCCTCGCGCGTGCGCGCCGAATAAAGCAGCAGCATCGGCGCGCGTGAGCCTTCTTTGGCATGATGGCGCGCCATCGACATGAGCGGCACGATGCCGGAGCCGCCGCCGATAAGCAGCACGGGCTCGGCATTGCTCGCATTCCAAATGAAATATCCGCCGATCGGCCCGCGTAATTCGATGTCATCGCCCTCTTGCGCGACTTCATGAAAAAACGGCGAAACCTCGCCATTCTCCATCAGCTCGATCGCCAGCTCGATCTCGTCGCTCGCGCCTGGCGCGGATGCAATCGAATAGGAGCGGCGCACCGAATAGCCATCGTCGGCGGTCAGGCGAATATCGACATGCTGCCCGGCGCGAAAATCGAACGGCTGCGAAAGGCGCAGCCAAAAGCTTTTGACGCGCGGCGTTTGCACGGCGATGCGCGTGATCTTCGCCGTTTGCCAGCGTAACGGGCCGCGCTCAGTCGCCATCAAAGCGCTGCTCGCGCCATGGATCGCCATACATGTGATAGCCGCGCAATTCCCAGAAGCCCGCTTCATCGCGCTCGGTGAACTGCAACGCATTGATCCATTTCGCGCTCTTCCAGAAATAAAGATGCGGCACCAGGAGGCGCGCGGGCCCGCCATGATCGGGCGTGATCGGCTTGCCATCGTAAAGCGTTGCGACCATGGCCTTGCCTTGCGCGAGATCGGCGGTCGGCACATTGGTCGAATATCCATCATAGGAATGCGCAAGCGTGAACTTGGTTGGCGGCTCGGCAAGGCCAGCGGCGGCGAGAATGTCGTCGATCAGCACGCCGCTCCAATTGGTGTCGAGCTTGCTCCAGGTAGTAACGCAATGAATGTCGCGCGTGAGCTTGGTCTGCGGCAGGGCGCCAAACTCGGCCCAGTTCCAACTCTTGATCGGCTTCACGCCCACCTTAAGCGTGAACGACCAATCCTTGGTCTCGACATAAGGCGTTGGCCCGGCGGACAAGACCGGAAAATCAGCCGTCAGCGATTGGCCGGGCGGCACTCGGCTCTGAAGGTCCGGCGGCCCCCGCCGCCCGGTAAACCCGCGCGTTGCCATCATCTCTCCTTCGCGAATTTGACAAGCGAATAAGAGCACATTCTGCGATGCGCGTGGGGCATGATTTCGAGAATTGAAGAGCTAGGCAGACCCCAGAGGCGCTGCATCACTTTGCGGCGCTACATCTTAATCATCACGATTTGCGTGTGCCAAAGATCGACCGGGGTCTCCGGCTTGTCGGCAAAAAATTCATCGACCGCCTTGCGCACACCGGGGCAGCTTTTGGAACAATAGTCGTGGCAGATGATGGCGCCGCCGCGGCTCATGCGCGGATAAAAATATTCAAGGCCCGCCTTGGTGCTTTGATAGACGTCCATATCCAAGTTCACCACGGCGAATTGCGTTGTTGGCGCAATCTCCGCCGCCGTGGCGGGAAAAATTCCGACATGATAATCGACGCGTTCATTGTACGGATCGAGAATTGCCCTCACCTGATTGATCGTGCTGCCTTTGACGTCGCCGACCTTGATGAGATCGATCCCCGCCGAGGCTTCCGGTATGCCGGCGAAAGTATCGAAGAGGTGCATGCGCTTTTGCGCCTCGTTGGCAATCTCCATGATGAGCGCGCTGCCACCGTGGAACACGCCGACCTCGGCGATATCGCCGGGTAGTTTGTTCGTGCGCCTGACGATCCGGTAGAGATTGACCGCTTCTTGAAACGACATGGCGGCCGCATTGGCGCCGAGTATCATCTGAAGCTGGGCAATGAGCTGCGGCGACTCCGCCAGCGTGTGGTTCCACAAGGGATCGCTATAAATGGCGCGGTCGCAAAAGCCATTGCTGAGCATCGGGCCGGCGCTGGACATTGTTTCACCTTCGCGGCAGAGGGCCGGCGGTTGAGAGAAGCGGAGCGAGCCTAGATAGGTTTGAATTAAAATTTATAGAAGGCGTTTGCCTTTCACCCACTGGGGCTCAAGATATGCGTGAGGCGTGGCGTGCTCGCGCAGTTAAGGCGAGCGCGGGGTATTGAGACCGCTTGGTTGCAGTTTCCTTACAAACGTGGCAGTAAGCTCGCCGCTCAGCCGCACCAAATTGGCCGAAATGCGCCAGTTTTGGGGGATCGTCTAATGGTAGGACTGCAGACTCTGACTCTGCCTGTCTAGGTTCGAATCCTAGTCCCCCAGCCACCCAGTCCGTGCTCTCGAACTATGCTCTGGGATTTGGTCGAAAGTCCCACGATTGCGGGCCATTTTTGCCACGCCCGAGATATCGAGGTGGCTGTCCATTTTGCCAAAGGGGTCGAAACCGACCGAAAATCTCTGAGCTCTCTACCGGCACTGACAGTTCGTGCCACCTGCGATGCAAGCATCATTTGCTGTTCGAATCTGCATCGCTCAGCTACCCGGTCCCTGCTCTCCAACTATGCTCTGGGATTCCGCTAAGAGTCCCGCGATTGCGGGCCATTTTTGGCACGGCCAAGATATCGAAGTGCCCGTCGATTCTGCCAGTGCGCCGAAACCGGCCGAAAATCTCTTGGCGCCTGCCGGCACTGACAGTTCGTGCCAACCTCGATGGCATCATTGCTGTTCGAATCTTGGTTGCTCCGTCACCTAGTCCGGTCTCAGGTGAGGGTCTGTGTAATCGAGACCGCACGCAAGTGTTCGCTAAGTGTTGACCCCGACCAACACTTTGGTTGAGGGCGAGACTTGATGCGACCTCAACATGACACCGTGACGCGCAGCAGACCCGTCTCTGACTAACAAATCGGAAGCGTCGAGCGACATCATCTCATTTACTGCGATTGTACCGCAGTTACCCTAATACCTCCGAGAGTGTCGGAGCTCTATGCCCGCTTCTAATGAGGGAGCACCCGAATAGATTGCGCCATCAACGAGCTCGTCAACTTCCGCGCAACAAATTGCCACGGTTGACAAGGACAGCGCCGAATCTGCCGGCTACTTTAACACTCCCGAGCACAGCCTACTGGGAGGCGTTCAATGCGAGCAGATGCAATACTGAAGTGGGTAACGATCGTCGCCACCCTCATTACAGCCGCGGCCACTATCACACAAACATGGCTAATGGTCGATCCCGCCTTTCGCACTGCTGCAAGTGCAGTCACTCGTACAGTCACTGCACTTGAGCCAGCCGTGCAGACCGCTCTGGATGCAATCAGCCATGAATTCTGATGACACCAGTAACCGGCGTTGCAGCGCCGGTTACTGGCCTTATTGCATCACCCTAGTCAACAAATTTACATCTATCTTTCATGACCGTCAATTTCTTTACAATAATTCCGTCCAAGCGAGCCAATGGCCGAGCTAATAAAGAGGGGGCAAAGTGACAGATCTATCCGGGTCGGTGACTACCCATCGAGAGTTGCTTTTCAACATGATGGGCCCGTTGGGACTACGCCAGAAGGACCTGGCTGACGACGTTGGTGTCACGCCTGGGTTAGTATCGCGATTTTTTAATCGGAGCGGCCAACATCAGCCCTTGGGTGCGGAGAATGCCGTCAAACTATTTAACGCCTTCGACAAACAGGTGGGCCGCATCGAGCAAATTAAACGTGGTCGAGATGACCTGCTCAACGAGCTTGAGTTATCGAGATCCCGCCACACACGGCAAGCAGCGGATAATCTCACGCCAGAACAGCTCAAAAGAATAAGGGGGCAGCTTGCTGCAATTGCAAACGGCTCTGCCACGGGCGCATCTCGCGAAACAGGAGAGTTAGTTCTCGTGCAGCCAAGGGGCCCGTTGCCTGTTAGGGCGTTAAACTATCAGGACCGGAGCGTGGATAGAGAAGTTACCGTAATCTTGGACGATAAACGCGCTCCCGCCAACATTGTGATCGGGCCGATAAACGGCGGCACTTCGTCACTTTTGAATCGCGTTTATGGTGCGACGCGCACCATCGAGCAAAGCGAACGACGGATGATCAATCTAGACACTGAATTCACTGAAGGAGAGCCGATAAGACAGGTAGACATATTCCGAGTTGTACTCCGCGCGCTAGGCATGACCGCCGACCTAGTAATCGGCGACGTTCATGAAATGAAAGACGCGTTCAGGCGCTGGGCGACTCAGGAATGGTCTGACTTCAGTCGCATCGTTGTCATAATCGACGGACTCGATCACGTCTTCAAAAACGCTGGCTCGCTCGCAGATTCTATGGCCCTCATAAATTGGCTTGCGGGCCTACGAGCAGAGGCTGCGAGGGGTGATCCCCCATTCGAGAATTTGATGCTCTTCACTGCGTTTACGGGACAAACTTGGTCCGCGGCGCACGCCTCACCTTACGGGTCTCAAGCACAAGTGTTGATCGCAGAGAAGTTCAACAAACATCAAATCACGTCTCTCTTTTCACGGTTCGAACTTGAGCCCGATGAGAAGCTTGTAGACGATGCAATGCAGCTATTTCACGGTCATCCATTTCTCACACATCTGTTTGTTTGGGACATCTATCAAGGGGCAAGTGCGGAGGCCGCGATGGAAAACGCCCTTCATCTGACGGGCGACTATGGTGGCCATTGGGAACGCATGCGCAATGAAATTCGATTTCTCGTCCGGAACGACTTTGAACTGATCGAGATCCTTAAAGCGGTGGTGACAAAGTGCAAGGCAACCGTACAAGACGAATTACCAAACAGGCGACTCGAGATGATATGGGATAACTTTGCGCGAAGTTTGCGGACGTACGGATTGATCGATGGCTCGCTCAAAGATCCCGCTCTCTGTCGCTTTTATCTTAGCGCAATTGAGCACGAGTTATGAATCAGATCTCGAAGACTCGCGGCGCCAAAGTTGGCGCGCAATACGAATATTCCGGCGGGCCCGTGCGCAGCCACTATGCCCGCTACGTAGAACGCGAGGTGGATCTAACCTTCGTTCAGGAGATAGAGCGACGGCGAGGCATTTTTATCTGCACGGGACCCCGTCAAATAGGAAAGACGAGCCTTGTGTACAAGGTTCAAAAGCTGTTGTCACAAAAGGGCTTCGAGTGCCGGCTGATTGACTTTAGGGAAGTGATTGGCCAACCCGAAGCGCGCAACACGACACACCGAGGGTGGAGCGAGCTCCTGCTGCGAGCTATCGCTCGGGAGTTTTCGTTAGACGTGAGCGACTTCAATCAATGGCTTGAGTCTAACTCAGATATGTCAATGACGAACTTGATTACGGAATTTTTCCAAACGTATCTACGAAAGAAAATAAATGGTCCGATTGTCATAGCTTTCGACGAAATTGACGTCGTTCAACTGTATCAAAGTTTTACGGATAATTTTTTCGAGGCTATACGCGTACTCGCCCAACGACGCGATGAACTTGATTTGAGCTTCGTTCTCATTGGAATAAATCGGCCCGAGGACCTGTTGAAAACGATACAAAGATCGGCTTTCAACATCCAGTCGAAGACTATCGCATTGAGAGACTTCGATTCCGGCGACACTAAGACCGTCGCGGCATGGGCCGAAGGCTATCCTGCCGCGAGTGAGGAAGATCGACTAGCAATAGCAAAGGAAATTCTGACAGAGACTGGAGGGCAGCCGTTCCTCTCGTCGGTACTCTTCCATGAGGCTTCCTCTATACCGCTAACTACCGTCGACGAGGTCCGAAAACACGTCGAAGAACGCGTGATGCTTGCAAAAGACTACAGATGGCTAACTCAGCATTTCGATTCGCCAGCGGAAATCATATTGGAACAACCATTTCAAACATTCAGAATTTTGGATGCATATAAAGCTTTGCTAGACGGGACCGAGTCCACAAGGGAACTACGCCCAGAGATCCGTGCAGCGCTCCTTGCATCGGGCCTATTTCGGATCGAAGGAGATGATGCGAGCAAGCTGCTCGTTCGATCTCCAATCTATAAAGCAGTTTTCGATAACGAATGGATCGAATTGCTAAAGCGAAAGCTGGGCACAAGAGTTTTTGCGGATGAACAGCTGTCATTCCACTTTGTCGGTCAGACGAAAAGAAAGAGCATATGTCTGATAAATACCGGCGGAATGATCTCAATGGAGCAACAACCAGATGGCAGTGTCGGAATACCCAATGAATTAAATCGCTTCTTCCGAAGCTTCGCCGAGCTAAATGTGGTCGCTGACTTCGTGGCCGTTGGCCTCTTATCGAAAGACAGCTCCAATATGAACCCCGAAGATTGGGAAAAGATAGCTGACGCCATATTTGCACGGCGTTTTGATTTTGACGGGTTTGTTGTGACCCATGGGACGGATACGCTACCCCATACAGCGTCTGCTGTCGCATTTGCTCTCGGTCCGGGGCTTCACTTTCCCGTAGTATTCGTGGGCTCCCAAGTTGCCCCACATGTAGTCCACGGTGATGCCCGAATAAACTTGATGCGCGCCGTGAGTGTTGCGACTCGGAAAATCCCGGAAGTGATGGCCGTTGTTGGCGATCAGATCCATCGTGGCGTTAGGGTTCAGAAGAAAGATGATTTCCGATTCGAGGGCATGCACTCGCCCACATGGAAGCCTTTGGGCATTATATCTGATGATATCGATGTTGACCCACAGGACATACGAGATACTGATCCAAGACGGGAACTGGAACTACAGAACCACTTCTCACGAGGCGTGTTTAAGATCAGCCTTTATCCGGGCCTTCATCCAGACTTTTTACTTCCGTTGTTAGCTAATGAAAAGCTTGAGGGCGTCATCATTGAAACCCTGGGCATCGGAAATGTACCTACAGAAGGTGCGTGGAGCTTGATTCCATTTATTGAGAAGGCGCGCGAAAGATCGATACCCGTCATGTTGGCAAGCCAATTTCCGATTCAGACCCGCATGACGGAGAAGTATAGGCCGGCTGGTGCGCCGCTCGCGGCTGGTGCTATTGCCGCCCTAAATATGTCCCCTCCTGCAGCGGTTACGAAGTTCATGTGGGTTTTACCTCAAGTAAAAAAGCGGATCGAAGCCGGAGTGATCCCCGCACATCACAAGATCGACGCGATAAAGAAGATGATGGAAACGGAGTATGTTGGCGAGCTTCCTCGAAATGTAGGCTGAGGCTCTTTGCCTTTGGAGAATGAACATGCGTATGGAGCCAGTTACAGGCGGAAGATCCTCTAAGGTGTATGTGCTGTACACTGGTGGAACGTTTGGCATGAAGCCTAACGAGAACAAGCCAGGTGCGCCGTTGTCTCCAATGGAGCTGGATGAATTGCGTAAGGAGTTGCCCGACGCTTCGGTGCTCGCGCCTGGTGTCAAGATAACGTTAGACAGATTTAATCGTCTTCTCGATTCGTCGGCTATGACTCCTGATGACTGGATAAACATTGCAAAGAGGATTGAGCAAAACTACCACGAACACGACGGCTTCATCGTCGTCCAGGGAACTGACACACTTGCGTATACCGCTTCCGCTCTTAGTTTCATGTTGGAAAACCTTGCAAAGCCGGTTGTCGTCACAGGCTCGCAGTTGCCACTCACCAATCCCCGCACAGATGCAAAATTGAATTACGGTCACGCACTGCAAATTGCAGGCTATAAGACAACCGATCTACCGCGCATACCCGAAGTAATAGTAGTTTTCGCTGACAAGATTCTCCGTGGATGTCGAACGAGAAAAATGAGCGCGAGTGCCTGGACCGGATTCGACACGCCCAATTGTCCACCTTTGGGCGAGATAGGTGAACGCCTTCGGATATACGAGAGTCAGATCAGGCCGCCTCCCGCTCCTGGGGTCGATTTTCAGGTCAACGCTATCCTGAACGCGGACGTACTGGATCTGTCTCTATTTCCGGGGCTAAAAGCTACGCACCTCAAACAAATTCTCAGCCTAGACAACGTGAAGGGTGTCGTCCTGCGCACCTATGGGACTGGGAACGCGCCGGATGAACCCGCCTTCTTGGACGCCCTAAGAGAGGGAATCACCAAGGCTGACAAGGTTGTGGTGAACATAACGCAATGCCCGCAGGGGATGGTTGAGATGGGCCTCTACGAGACGAGCCTCGGCCTGATCGACAATGGCGTCATATCTGGACTGGACATGACGCCCGAAGCCGCCCTCGCGAAGCTAATGGTTACAATGGGAACGCGCGTTGGAGGTCAGGTTAAACTACAAATGCAGATTAGTCAGAGAGGGGAGCAATCACAGAATCTATTTGACTTTCAGTTCGAAAAGATGAGCGCCATTTCTGATCAGCCTTGGCAG
>JBAQHC010000247.1:0-2618 GCA_049288095.1 Alphaproteobacteria bacterium
GTGCTTGGACATTTGCGTCCGTCTCCTGCCCTGACTTGCTCCCCGCAGCAGGTTTGACAGCAGGCAGCATGATGATAGCGGCGATGTCATTAACGGTCGAGGCAGTCAGCTCATTCGGTTGAATTGGAGAGGCATCAGAATCTAAGCTTTCCGACTTCGCTTCCGGTTGCTCTTCCGTCTGCGCGTTCGGGAGCGGATCAGCAACGGGATCCGGATCACTCGGCGGAAGGGAATCGACCGTCGTGGGAAGGTTCGTATGGCTGTCGCCTCCATCGCGCCCGATCTGAGCGTCAACGGCGCGGCGCTGTACTTGTCTCAGCTCGGGTGGGGCCGAGCTCGCATTGGGTAAGCTGGCTTCGTCCACGTCTTGACCGCCGCCTTGCTTCAGCTTGGACAGCAGCGCGACGAACTCTCCCTCCGCTCCATCAACCCCGACAGCAGCAGCGTCCTTCTGCGCGCCCGGATCGCGCAGACGCGCGATGCTGGCAGTTGAGGGCAACGTTGGCTGCTCGGCCACGGTCCCGGGTCTCGTCATTTCACGGCCTCGCTCAACAGTTGGTCGACGCGCGCTATCGCTTCTTCTGCGTGCCCGATCGCGCTCGAACCCTCAGAATCGGTCGACTTGCCAGCTTCCGATTTTTGCGCGTCCGCCGCCGGCTCAACTGTGCTTCCCGGCGCTGGCGGCCGCCTCACCTCGCGGGCAACGGCAAGGGCCGCATCGAGAAGCGCCTCCTCGCGCGCGCTGAGCATCGATCGATCGATCGAGCCGAGCGCCGCCAGAGCCTTTTCGGAATCTGCCGTCACGATGGAAGCGGCCCCATCGAACAGCTTCAGCCGCATCGCGTCGCGCGGCTCCCCTTTGGCATCAACGGCGGCAGTGCGTGCGGCGAAACGCACCAATTCCACGTTTGCGACGGCAATGCCTTCCTCGGCAATCGCCAGGCAAGCGTCTCGGCGCTCGGCTTCAGGCAGCCCCCGCAGCATAGCCTCGAGCTTTGACAGGCGCTTTGCGTCCGCGGCGTAACTGCCGGCCACGACCTCCTGGGCAAATTCGTGCTCGAAGCTTTGCGCGAATATGGAGCTCGCAAACCGCCGCAGATACTGGGAGGAGAGCGCTTCGAACGCATCAACGTTGCCGGCTTTCGCCGAGACTATTGCCTCGCGGCGCAATGCGGCTTCCTCGACGATCGTGCCGGGCGCCGCGATGCGCGCTATGTCCAGCAGGGCCAAAGCCTTGGGCGGATCCTTGTCCAGGATGAGCAGGGCACGCACCAGAGCGACGTGACCGGCGACGCTCTCGTCCAGTGAATCGAGGTCTATGCCATCGAAGAGCTCAATGGCCTTGTCATCGCGATGCTCGCCATAGGCCATGGCCGCTTTCGCCAACCGGTCATCGACGCCAAGATTGACGCCGGTCGTAGTCAATCTCCGCAATACCCGCGGGTCGCCTCCACTCAAGACGTAGATCACGGCAGCCCGCGCGTTCTTGGGTTCCGCCCACACGCGCGCGTCATATTGGGAGAGCCACACCGCGATCTTCTTTATCCGCTCTCGTTGCTCGGCCCGCGCGCTTTTCGTTTTCAGCACCGCTTTGTTCTGGAAATCCTGCAGCTCGCGCACAAGCTCGTAGGGCTGCTTGCCCCATCCGCTTGCAGCCAGGGCGGAACTGCCGGGCACGGCCCCGAGCGCCAAGACGCCGAGGAATGCGCTCCGAATCACGGCTTGCTATCCTCGAGCAGAATTTCGATGCGCCGATTAGGCGCCGCGAGCGGATCGTCGCGAACTCTGAGGTCGTGATCTGCATGACCTTCGATGCGATCGACGCGCGCCTCGGTGACGCCGCTGCGCACGAGCATGTAGTTGGCCATCTGCGCTCTGGCGGTCGACAGCCGCCAGTTGTCATAGTCCCGCGACCTGAACGGCCTGCCATCGGTGTGGCCGCGAATGACGAGATGCTCCGGCCGCTTGGCGATGATCCCTCCGATCTTTTCCATCAGCACCACGAGCTCCGGCTTCGGCCGCGCGGAAGCAATGCCGAACATCTCGAAATTGTACTGATCGGTGATGCTGATGAGCAGGCCATCTCGCGTTGCCTGCACGTCAATGCCGGGTATGATCGAGAAGCCGGCCCGGGCGACAGCGTCTTGGATATCTCGCTTCAAATCGGCGCGCTTGCTGTCGCGATCACGCTCGGCTTCGTGGCCCTTGTCGGCCCTCGCGGGGGAAAGTTCGCGCTTGTCGTTGTCGCTCCCCTCGCGGGCGGTTTCAGCCTTCGCGTGCGAGGGCTCGCTTTTATCGCCATCGCTCTTTGCTGTGGTGGCTGCTCCGTCATCCTTCTTGCCGGTCTCCCCTCCAATCTTGCCCTGCTGAAACTGCCCGTGCTGGAAGTCCGGATCGAAGGGATCGCGAAACTCCTCGCCTGTGTGATGCGCAGGCACATTGCCTTTTTCCGTGATCGCACGCGCCGGAGCTTCCTTGGCGGCTTGCGCAGCAATCTGATCGAGCGCCTCGTAGGGATTGCTGAACAGAGCGGCCTCGGAGTTTTTGGGCGGCGGTTTATCGGCGCCGGAGCGTTTGCCCTTTCGATCGGCCGGTTTTGCGGTCTCCGACTCGGCGCC
>JBAQHC010000248.1:0-1556 GCA_049288095.1 Alphaproteobacteria bacterium
GATCTCATTCGCGCGGCTTAATATTGGCCTGCGCGGGATCTGTCGTCCGTTGCGTCCATCGCCAGGTGATCGCGAGCCCGACAATTCGTCCGATCAATAGACCTGAAGATCCCGCAATGAACCCCAAGAAAGCATCGCGTTTGACGTCAACGCCATGCGGGATGATCTCCAACAGGTGTTCACCGACAAGAAGCAACGCAATCCCGGCGACACCGCCGGCCCACATGCATCGTCTCTCGATCTTTCGATTTCGGACGACAGGAGGAGACAGCGCGCGTTCAATGTCGACCTTGCGTTCCACCAAAAGGTCTCTGATCGCGAGTCTCGCATGATCGGACAGGACCGCGTCATCCTCGGTCAATATCCTGAGCAGCTCATCCGAGCTTTTGCGCGCGAAACGGGAGCGCAGGGCCGCGACGAGTTCGTCGTCGGCGCCAGTTTCGACCGTCTGCGTGTCAGACCGAGCCTCCATCTGCCCTCCACCCCGACAAGCATAGAACAGAGAGCCCCGATGGACTAGAAACGAATCTGCCATCTATTCGTCATCCCCGCGCTTGTCGCGCGCAGCCATGGCTATTCGAATCAAGAGGACCAGGATGTCATCTCGCCTTGACGGCTACGTTGCATTCATCACCGGCGGCGGCACCGGGCTCGGCCGCTCGCATGCGCGCGTGCTCGCCTCTCGCGGCGCCCAGGTCGCGATCACCGATTTCCGCCAAGAGAACCTCGACGAGGCGAAAGCCGAACTGGCGCGCGAAGGGCTCGAAGTCCTTGCGCTCAAGGCCGACAATCGCGTGGTCGCGCAGGTGAAAGATGCGGTCGCCCAGGCCGAGCGCGCCTTCGGCAAGGTCGATATTTTGGTCAACAATGCGGGCATCAGCGGCATGCACGCGCATATCGAGGAGATCGACGAGAAATTCTTCGACGACATGGTCGGCACCCACGTGAAAGGCGCGTTCTTCGCCGCGCAAGCCGTGGTGCCGGGCATGAAGCAACGCCGGTTCGGCCGCATCATCAATACCGGCTCGTCCTTCGCCATGACCGGCTCGCCGGCAATGAGTCACTACACCTTGTCGAAGGGTGCGTTGACCGCGGTCGCCCGCGCCTGGGCGCGCGAGCTTGGGCCCTACGGCATCACCGTCAACACGGTGTCGCCCGGCCTGGTCGAGACGCCGATGACGCGCGGCGACCTCACGCCCGAGGCGATGCGCAACATCGTTTCCGGCATGGTGATTGGCCGCACCGTCAAGCCGGAGGAGATTTCCTTCATGATCGCCTTTCTGGCGAGCCGCGAAGCCGACGCGGTGACCGGGCAGAATTTCTCGCCCAATGGCGGCCAGGCGATCGTGGGAATTTGATTGAAAGAATGGGCACGCACTCGGATTGAGCACAGCAAGATCCCGCATGACCTTCTCAGCGAGCGCTTCCGCATTTCGCGGGTGAATTGCGCGCGTCGCCTATGATCGAACCTGGAGCAGGCATCAATCATAAGTTGTCACAAAGGTGAACTTCTGATAAATTCATCTGATCGAGCGATGCGATGAGGCGAGCGATCT
>JBAQHC010000249.1:0-3068 GCA_049288095.1 Alphaproteobacteria bacterium
GGCAGAGGTCGATCGCGCCGACACCGGACTCTTGGCCGAAGAAAGCTCCGAATCGGCGCGGCCGCCGAGCTAACCCACTTCGCCGAGCAGACACCAGGACTCCTGACCCGAAAATCCTCTGTAGCACGGCCAGGTGACCACGCACCCGGGTGATGGTGGGTGCAGGCCCAGGTGTCCGGTGTCGCGTATGTTGTTGTCAGGCAGCGGATTCGGCGATGACCGCCTTTCCGTCGCGGATGACGATCTTCTGGCCGGTGATCGCCTGCAGCTGTGTGGCGAGGTTGCGGGCGCGGCGGTTCGTGTTGATCCGCGATTCGTAGAAGCCGGGCCCGAGGTCGTCGAAGCGGGCCTCGGGATCGGCGAGCAGGTGGTAGACGACTGTGAGTACCGAGTTGCCGAGCGCGACGATCGCTTTCTGCTTGCCGCGGCGTTTGGCTAGTCGCCGGTAGCGAGTGCCGAGGAAGGTGTCGGTGCGGGACAGGCCGAACACGATCCGGCCGAGAGTGCCGCCCAGCCACGGGTTGCCTTTGCCGCGGCCCTTGCGTTTGGTCTTGCCGGCCGACTGGTGGGTCTGCGGGCAGAACTTGGCCCACGACACCAGGTGCGCCGCGGTCGGGAACCTGCTCGTGTCCACCCCGATCTCGCCGATCAACTCTGCGGCGGCCACGCGGTCGACCCCGGGCAGGTCAACCAGTCGGTCCACCCGATCGGAGAAAGGGGCGACCGCCTCTTGGATGCGGCCGTCAAGGGCGGTGATCTGGGCGCTCATCCGGTCGATGTTGTCCAGCATCATCCGCAGCATCACCGCGTGATGGTCGGTGAAGAACCCGCGCAGCGCCTCCTGCAGCTGAGCGGTCTTCACCTTCGCCCGTCCCCGCGCCAGCCGGGCCAGCGTGTGCGGGTCGCGTTTGCCGGCGATCAGCGCTTCCATCATCGCCCGCCCGGACACCCCGTGCACCTCGGTGAGCACCGAGGAGATCTTGATCTGGGCGTCCTCGAGCAGCTTCTCCGCCCGCTGCATCTCCCGGCCCCGGTCGGCGACCAGGGCGCGGCGGTACCGGGTCAGGTTCCGCAACCGGCGGATCGGCTCGGGATGCACCAGCGACGGCGAGCACATACCCCGCTCGGCCACCTTCGCTAGCCAGATCGAGTCCAGGGTGTCGGTCTTGGCGCGGCCCGGCAGGTTCTTCACGTCCCGGGCGTTGACCAGCCAGCAGTCCAAGCCCTCGGCCTCGAGCAGGTAGTAGATACCCTTCCAGTAGTCGCCGGTGGACTCCATTACCACCCGCTGCACCCGGTGTTTACGCAGCCACACCGCCATCGCCACCAGCTCGGCTGTCGTGGTCGCATAGGCGCGGACCTCCTGCATCCGGCGCCCCGGCTTGCTCGGGTGCGGCACCCGCACGCACGCAACCAGCTCCGCCTTGCCCACATCGAGCCCGGCCACCCGCTCCACGAGCAGCTCGAGCTCGTCGACCTCTTCCATCACGGCTCATCACTTCCCTTCTACCGCAACCACTTTCATCATGGGAAGGTCGCCCGCGGGAGCCGACCGGGTATCGGGTTTGAGTCGGACCCTCGTGCTCGTGGCAATACAATTCGCAGCCCCATCAACACGGCTCCCAGGGTCAAACTGACATACGGCCTCTGCTGCGCCAAGGAGTACCGACCTCAGCGAGCGACCGGACCTGATTTTCCCGCATCCGCGGCGTCCCCGAAGGGAACTGGAAAACTGACATAGAGGCGGCTCGCTGCTGACGAGATTGGCGTTTTCTGCTGATAGTCGCCTGTTTCGGGGTGTGTCGTTGGCGGGATTCGACGCTGCTCTGTGAGATCATTTATCTGACGGTTCGGCTCGGATCGAGGTGGTCCACGGTGGCTGTGGTGACCCAGCCGGTGCTGCCGCTGACTCCTGCAGAGGCGACGCCGATCGGCCCGATCGCGGCGCTGGTGGACAAGCCGGGCGAGGGTTCGGTGGTGTACGTGAACGGGCTGGCCACGTTCTGTTTCGACGCCGGTGACGAGGTGGGGCGCCGGTTGGCGGCGGTGCAGCTGGTGGAGACCGAGATCGCGCGGCCGTCGCAGGTCGCGTCCGGGTTCGCGGTCACGCGGGACACGCTATGGCGGTGGCGGTGTGGGTTCGCTGCCGAGGGGGTGGCGGGGCTGGTGCCGGGCAGACCCGGCCCGACCGGCCCGATCAAGCTGACCGATGAGGTCGTGGCCCGGATTCGGGAGCTGGAGCGGCGGGGGTGGTCGTTGGCCGCGATCGGCGCCGAGACCGGGGTGTCGACGGCGACGGTGCGGGTCGCGTTGGGACGCCGCCGCGGCAGTGTCGGGTGGGAGGCGCGCAATGCCGCGGCCAGGAGCCAGATCGTTGTCGACGCCGAATCCGCCTGTGCTGGCAGTCTGGTCGCGGGTGAGGTCGAATCCACCGCTGCCGCACACCAATTCGCGGGCGACACCGATGAGCAGAAGACGGCGCCGATGTTGGCGGTGTTGGCGGATCCAGTGCCGCGCACCGATGAGCGGGCGTTGGCGCGGTACGGGCTGCTGACCGAGGCCGAGCCGGTGTTCACCCAGGGCGCTCGGCTGCCGCTGGCCGGGTTGTGGCTGGTGTTGCCGGCGCTGGCGGTGACCGGGCTGCTGGAGGTGTTCACCGACACCTACGGCCGGTTGCGCAACGGGTTCTACGGGTTGCGGCCGGTGGTGTTGACGCTGCTGTTTTTGGCGCTGCTGCGGGATCCGCGCGCGGAGGGCTTGACCCGGGTGACCCCGGCCGATCTGGGCCGGCTGCTCGGGTTGGATCGGGCGCCGGAGGTCAAGACACTGCGCCGAAAGCTGGGTGAGCTGGCCGGGTATCGGCGCGGCGCGGCGCTGCAGTCCGCGCTCGCCGCCGCGCACGCTGCGGCGCGACCGGACGCGATCGGCTATTTGATGATTGATGGCCACATGCGGGCCTACTTCGGCACCCGTGACCTGCAGAAAACCCACGTCGCCCGGCTGCATATGGCCGCCCGCGCGACCGCCGAGACCTGGGTCGCCGACGCCGACGGGCAACCGGTCATGGT
>JBAQHC010000250.1:0-5334 GCA_049288095.1 Alphaproteobacteria bacterium
GCCAAGGAGTGTGCCGCCGAGCGCGAGCGGCACGCCGCCGAGGAGAATGAAGGGGCCGAGCCGGTGGCCCCAACCCGCAAGGCCCGGCGCAACGCGCGCGGCCGCAACCATCGTCATGCCCGGATCGATGGGCGCCGTCGTCACGATGAGCGGCGTGCCGTTCGCTCCACGCCATATGGCGGCGCCACCCGTCGAGAGGCCGGAAGCGTCTGCGGCGGTGAACAAATCGAACGGTACGGTATTGTCGGGCCCGAGTGCTGCAAGAATTTTCGGTGCGCCGC
This sequence comes from Alphaproteobacteria bacterium, assembly GCA_049288095.1. Classification (GTDB taxonomy): domain Bacteria; phylum Pseudomonadota; class Alphaproteobacteria; order CAWBKL01; family CAWBKL01; genus CAWBKL01. The sequence continues at coordinate 282 of JBAQHC010000250.1, forward strand.
TTTTGCCCGCGATCCTTCCGTCAGGGCCAACCGCGAGAACAGCGATCGCATCGCTGAGCTTGCCGTTGGCAAGCGCAGTCTCGACCCAATCCGGCGCAAGCGTGACCGCGATCGCCGGGCCCGCGGCATCCTCAGTTTGAGGAAAGGTCAGGGTGGCGGAGGGCTCGGCTGTGTCCGGAATTTGCAGACCGGGGCCCCTCTGCTTTCCGGCCGGGATAACACGGACCGAGGAAATGAGCGGATCGGGTGTTGCAGCAAGGCGGTGGAGCGCGCGGCTCCTCTCGAGCTCGGTTGTCCCCTCCGTGAAATGGCGCGCGCGCTCCATCATGAGCTGAATTCGCGCTTGAAGATCACTTGCGGCGTAGATGGCCGCGGAATGGAGGCTAGTTTCGGCTTCAAGGCGCCGGGCGTGCGCGGCCCGAGCGGCGATCACGAGCGAAATTCCAGCGAACAGGATGAGCGCTACGCCGACGACCGCAATGCCAACCTTCACGAAAGAGCTGAATGCCGCATCCTCGCGCGGCTCACCGCGACGGCGCTGATCGGCAGGAACGGGCAGTGCCTCGTCCGGCGCATTGGTCTCATGCTCGCTCTCGTCGGCCACGAAAAAGCTGCGCTCCGAACCTTAGGCGAATTCGCCCGAGTCCCGCTTGAGACTCGGGTTCCCCAAATCATCAACGAATCGTTAACGCTCATTATCCATCCGGGCTCGGAGGTGTCATCACGACGGCGCGGATATCGACTGATTCGCGCGTGCTTCGCCGACTTGTCCACAGCGCGTACGAGCGCCGCGCGTTGCCCGGTTCACCTCTCCTTTGATGGGTGAGGGTGGAGACGCAAACGCTGGACCCCTCACCCGGCTGAACTCGCGACCGAGTTCAGCCACCCTCTCCCGCAGGGGGAGAGGGGATTCTTTGCCGCGGGTAAATCAGTCCTCGCCCAAGCACTTGGAGGCGATTTCGAAGGTATGGCGTGAAAGGCCGTCGGTGTTCTTCACGCGCGCCAGAGTCGCCTTGGCATAGACCTGCTGTTCGGGCGGCAATTTCCGCCAGCTTTCGAGTGCGGAGATCATATTCGCCGCAACCTTCGGGTTGATCGGATCGAGCTTCAAGACGCTGTCGCCGAGAAAATCGAAACCGTCTTTTCCATCGCTGTAGAAACGATACGGATTCGACTGCGCGTAAGCACCGATCAGCGAACGGACCCGGTTGGGGTTCTTAATATCGAAGGCCGGATGGCTCATCAGCCGCTTGATGTCGGAGAGAGTTTGCTTTCGCGTCGAAAGGGCCTGCGTGCGCAGCCACTTTTCCATCACGAGCCCGTCATTCTTGAAACGCTCGTAAAAGTCCGCAAGCGCCTTCTCGCGCTCCGGTGCATCGAGGCTCGCCAGGATCGTGAGCGCCGCCATGCGGTCGGTCATCGTCTTGGCGCTGGCGTAATGCGCGTAAGCGAGCGGTGCACGTGAGGCATCCGCGGCAACAAGGTAGGCGAGCGCGGTGTTGGCCAGGGCACGGCGTCCGGCGCTTTCGCCGTCCAGCCCTGCGCCGAGCGAGCGCGATTCCGAATCATAGAGGCGCTGAAACTCATCACGCATTGCCCGGCCAATCTCTGCACGCAATGCCTGCCGGCTCTCATAAAGCGCCTCATGGTCGATCGGCGCATCGCCCGCTTGCGCGAGCTCGGAGACGGTTGGCAGCATGAGTGCGAGCGACTTGTAGGCCGGCTCGAGCGACTGATCGGCGAGCGTTCGGCGCATCGCTTCGATGAATTTGGGATCCTTCGGAAGCGGCTTGCCCGCCCGCCAGGCCTTGGCGCCTTCGAACAAGATGCGCCGGGCATAGCGCTGTCCCGCTTCCCAGCGGTTAAATGGATCGCTGTCATGAGCAAAGAGGAATGCTTCTTCCTCGGCGGTTGACTCGATGTCGAGCGTGACGGGCGAAGAAAAGCCGCGCAGCAGCGAGCGCGCGTGCGGACGCGGCACATCGACAAAGCGGAATGTCGCGCGCGGTTCTTTAAGCTCCAAAATGCGCGTCGTTGCTGCGGCAGATTTGGCCTCGCCCTCGAGACGAAGCGGGATATCGTGCCCCGCTTCATCGAGAAGCCCAACCGCGACCGGAATGTGGAACGGTAGCTTGGTTGGTTGGCCCGGCGTCGGCGCGGTCTCTTGGGACAGCGTTAGCTCGAAGGTGCGCGCCACCTCGTCGTAGTGAGTCTCGGCTCTTACACGCGGCCGGCCGGCCTGATTGTACCAGCGCGCGAGCTGCGTGAAGTCGCGGCCATTAGCGTCGGCGAACGCAGCGATGAAATCTTCAACTGTCGCCGCCGTGCCGTCATTGCGCTGGAAGTACAAGTCCATGCCTTCGCGAAAACCATCCTTGCCGACCAAGCGCTCGATCATGCGGCAAATCTCGGCGCCCTTTTCGTAAACGGTCGTCGTGTAGAAATTTTCGATCTCGATAAAGGAGGCCGGACGCGGCGGATGTGCAAGTGGGCCATCGTCTTCCTTGAATTGGCGGGCCCGGAGCACGCGCACATCATCGATGCGTTTGACCGCCGCATCGCGCATATCGGCGGTGAAGATCTGGTCGCGATAGACGGTCAAACCTTCTTTGAGCGAAAGCTGGAACCAATCGCGGCAGGTGACGCGGTCGCCGGTCCAGTTGTGAAAATACTCATGCGCAATCACGCCTTCGATCCGCTCATACTCGGCATCCGTCGCGGTGTCGGGGCTCGCGAGCAATAGCGCCGAATTGAAAATGTTGAGGCCCTTGTTCTCCATCGCCCCAGCGTTGAAAGCGCTAACGGCGACGATCATGAAATCGTCGAGGTCGTATTCGAGGCCGAATGTCTCTTCATCCCACCGGATCGCGCGCTTGATCGCGCCCATTGCGTATTCGACCTTGGGCTCATTGCCCGGCTCGACGAAGATACGCAGGCGGACATTGCGCCCCGATTTCGTCGTGATCGAACTCTCCAGAACGCCAAGCTTGCCGGCGGCGAGAGCGAAGAGATAGGACGGCTTGGGGTGCGGGTCGTGCCATTCGGCAAAATGCTTGCCGCCGGGCAAATCGCCACGCGCGATCTCGTTGCCGTTCGACAGCATGACCGGCACATCAGATTTCGCGGCGATGATTCGCGTCGTGAAAACCGAAAGCACGTCGGGCCGGTCGAGATAATAGGTGATGCGGCGGAAGCCTTCGGCCTCGCATTGCGTGCAATAAAGCCCCTGGCTTTGATAAAGCCCGGACAGCTTCGTGTTTGCGGCGGGTGAGATTTCGGTCTCGATGCGCAGGCTGAACTGCTCGGGCGGGTTCTTGATCGTGAGCTTTTGCGGCGTTGCCTCGAAAGCCGTGCGCGGCAGCGGTTTGCCGTCCATCGCCACCGAGATGAGCTTCAGCTCATCGCCGTCGAGCGTGAGGTCACCCGCCGGAGCGAGCTTGGGGTTGGCGCGCAGCTTGATCTCCGAGACGACGCGCGTCCCCTTAGGGTCGAGCGTGAATTCAAGGTGGATGCTGTCAACGAGATAGCGGCTCGGCTGGTAGTCCTTGAGGTAGATAGCCTTGGGTTCTTCGTTCCGCATCGGTTGCTCGCCTCTCGAAGGGTCACGTCCAAACCTAGGCAAGGTGTCCAGGCGCGGCAAGCGGGGTGAACGCGGCTGATCCGGTGGTGAGTTCAGAGGGCGCGGCGGTCGACAGTCACCGACTTGATAATGGCGTAAACCTTCATCCCGGGTGCCAGCGCCAGGCGGCCCAGCGAATAACGCGTGATCCTTGCAACCAATCGCGCATCGCCCGCAAGAAGTTGCACGTCGGCCTCGCCTGCCGCGACAATGCGAATTTCACCGACGGTAACCGCCAAAACGTTGTTGGCGCTGATCCGTCCCGGAGGATCGAGCGCGATCGTGATATCGCGTGAGAGAATTCTGATGCGAACCGAAGATCCGGCGGCGTTTGGCACCGCAGGAACCAAGAGCTGCGCATTGCCGAAGGCGAGTTCGCTCAGCTGCTCTTCCGGGAGGTGCTTTGCGACACGCGCCTCGATGATGGCGCCGTCGGCGAGCGCCTCGGCCGCCGGCGATAGGCTGGAGAAAAGGTCGAAGACGGAACCTTGCGCCGTCACATGGCCCGCCTCGAGCAAGACCAGCTCATCGGCGATGCGCGCAACTTCATCGACCGAATGACTGACATAGAGCATCGGCACCTTGGCCTCGTCGCGCAGGCGCACGAGATAAGGCAGGATTTCGTCCTTCATGGCTTGGCCGAGGGCGGCAAGCGGTTCGTCGAGCAAGAGCAGCCGCGGCGATGACAGGAGCGCACGTCCGAGCGCTACGCGTTGTTTCTCGCCGCCCGATAGATTGCGAGGACGCCGAGCCAGCAGCCCGTCAAGGCCGAGAAGGCTGATAACGGAGTCGAGTTCCGCGCGCGTAGCGGGCTTGGTGCTGCGCTTGGAGCCGTAGGCAAGGTTGTCGCGTACGCTGAGGTGTGGAAACAACCGCGAGTCCTGGAACACATAGCCCATGCGGCGGAGGCGGGGCGGAACGAACCGCTGCGCAACTATGTCGGCCAAAACTTCGCCATCGACGACGATGCGGCAGGCGCGCGGATGAAATAGCCCAGCAACCGCGTTGATGATGGTTGTCTTGCCGGAGCCTGACGGACCAAATATCGCCGTCACGCCGCGCCCAGTGGAAAAGTCCACATCGAGCGCAAAGCCCGCGAATTGGTGCTTAACACGGACTTCGAGCGTCATTGGCCGGTTACCTGGCGGACGCGGCGCGCGGCGACTTCGGAGAGAATGAGACCGATAAAGGCGAGTGCGATTGAGAGCACAGCAAGGCGTGCCGCTGCGGCCTCACCACCCGGCGATTGGATCGCGGAATATATTGCGAGAGGGATGGTGCGCGTCTCGCCCGGAATGTTCGAAACGAATGTGATGATCGCGCCGAATTCGCCGAGGCTTGCCGCAAAGGCAGTGATGGCGCCTGCGATGAGTCCCGGCATCGCAAGCGGCAATGTGATCGAGAAGAAGCGGTCGATGGCGCTTGCGCCAAGCG
>JBAQHC010000251.1:0-3894 GCA_049288095.1 Alphaproteobacteria bacterium
AGGCGAGGCGGTGCGCCAAGCGATCGAAGCACGCGGCGCCAAGCTCGTCTTCCTGCCGCCTTACTCGCCCGATCTCAATCCGATCGAGATGGCCTTCGCCAAGCTCAAGGCGCTGTTGCGCAAGGCAAGCGATTGATATCGCCGTCCGCCTCTTCGAGGAAGAATGTGCGGACTTTCAGGCGCTCGATTTCTGGACCGTCTACCCAGAGCTTGGCGCCGGCCTCGATTTCGCCGCGGATGCGTGCGCGCTCGCGATCGAACAGGGCGAAGATGTCTTGCAGGACTTCGAGCTTGCGGCGGCGCGCTTCCGTCTTGGAGTCTGTGCCGAGCGCGCGGACGATGAACTCGTTCTTGGCGAACGCGGGCCGGCCCCTCAAGTCACTCGGAATGCGCACCTTGCAATACCAGCGTGCACCGCTCCGGCCCGTGCCTTTGCGAGCGATGAGATACGCATCGTCTGCCATGTGCGCGTGACTACCCATCGGTAGACACAATGCCGACTTTGCCCTTTATAACCCTTTAATTTTAAAGGACTTTTTGATTGGTGGAGCCAATCGGGATCGAACCGACGACCTCTTGCATGCCATGCAAGCGCTCTCCCAGCTGAGCTATGGCCCCATCCTTAGCTCGCGGGGCCGGGTACCCCCGCGGGAGGCAGGAAGCTAAGACCCGCCCCTTTTCACTTCAAGGCTTTTGTGACGGGCCCAATACCCCTCCGCGGGCGCTTCTGACCCCTCCCCGAAAAATCATCTCGTCCGCTTCGCGGACGCCCCGATTTTTCGACCCTCCCGCAAGGGGAGGGTGATTGATAGGACGTCGTCAGCCCTCGTCCTTGTCGAGGTCGGCATCGAGAATGTCGCTGACATCCTCGTCCTCCTCTTCGATCTCGGCGATTTCGACTTCGTCCTCGTCCTCGATCTCCTCATCCTCTTCGACTTCGACAAGGCCGTCTTGCTCGTGCGGCTTCTCGCTCTTGCGGGCAACCGCCGGCTCTTCCTCGTCTTCTCCTTCGACTTCCGGAGTCTCGATCTCGACCGCAGCCTCCTCGGCCTCCTCGGCCTCCTCGAGCTCTTCCTCGGCCTCCTCGGCTTCTTCGACCTCCTCTTCCTGCGCCACGACCTGGGCGGCGGCAACCTTGCGCTCTTCAGGGCGCGCACGGCGGGGCTTGAGCAGCACTTCAGGATCGAATGTGTGCTCGCATTTCGGGCACTCGGCCGGGCTTCTCAAAAGATCGTAGAAGCGCGCGCCGCAGCTGGGGCAAGTGCGCTTAACACCGAGTTCGGGCTTGACCACGGGCAGTATTCCTTAGGTTTTTTCGCGGACGGATGGCGGAGTTTCCGCGCCCCCTCTGCCATAGGCGCCGAAGCCTGTCAAAAGGAAAAGCCGGGAGCCCGGCTTCCTTGACGGCCCTTTGCACGCATGCGCAATTCGGGCGCGAAAATCAGCGGGAAGGACATAGTGACGACGAGCGACAAGACAAGGGGAGAGGCGCAGCCGCTTGTCGCCGCCGCATCGCGCGGCCTTAAGGGCGATGTGCGCGTGCCGGGCGACAAATCGATCTCCCACCGGGCGCTGATGTTCGGCCTCCTCGCCGCGGGCGAAACGCACATCACCGGGCTTTTGGAGGGCGCGGATGTGCTCGCAACCGCCCGGGTGATGGGCCAGCTGGGCGCCGCGGTTGTGCGCGAGGGCGCCGGCGAATGGCGCATTCATGGCCGCGGGATCGGTGCGCTCAAGCAGCCGGAGGACATGCTCGATTTCGAGAATTCGGGGACCGCCTGCCGCCTGACGCTCGGCATGCTGGCGACGCATCCGATCACAGCGCATTTGACCGGCGATGCTTCCTTGCGCGGCAGGCCGATGGAACGCGTGCTCAAGCCCCTGACGCAAATCGGCGCCGTGGCGCATTCGCGCGGCGGAAAATTGCCGATCTTCATCGAAGGGACCGCGACGGGGCTGCCCATCACCTACGACATGCCGGTGGCTTCGGCTCAGGTGAAATCGGCGATCCTGCTGGCCGCGCTCAATGTCGCGGGCGAAACCACCGTGATCGAGAAAGTGCCAACGCGCGATCACACCGAGCGTATGCTTCGCCACTTCGGCGCCGATGTGCGAACCGAAATGATCAATGGCAGGCCACATATTCGCGTGGTTGGCCAGCCGGAGCTTAAGAGCAGCCGCATCGACGTGGCCGGCGATCCATCCTCCGCCGCGTTCCTGCTTGTCGCCGCGCTGATTACGCCTGACTCTCGAGTCGTTGTGCGTAATGTGCTGATGAACGAGGGCCGTACTGGCCTCTTCACCTCTTTGCGTGAAATGAGCGCTGATCTTCGCGTGCTGAACGAGCGCGATGTCGGCGGCGAGCGCGTTGCCGATTTAGAGGCATCAACGAGCGCGCTCAAAGGCACCCACGTACCGGCTGAACGCTCGGCCTCGATGATCGACGAATACCCGATCCTTGCCGTCGCCGCTGCATTTGCCGAAGGCAAGACACACATGGATGGGCTCGAAGAATTACGCGTGAAAGAGAGCGACCGGCTTTCCGCGATCGCCACAGGTCTGCGCGCGTGCGGGGTCGCCACGACTGAAGGCGAGACCTCGCTCATGGTCGAAGGACGCGGAGCGAAAAGCGTTGAAGGCGGCGGCACGGTCGCAACGCATATGGATCATCGCATCGCGATGTCGTTCTTGACGCTCGGTCTTGCCGCAAAGTCCCCCGTGCGCATCGACGACAGCCGCATGATCGCAACGAGCTTTCCCGGTTATGTCGATCTCATGACTTCGCTCGGCGCCGGCATCCGATTGGCCAATCGCTAATTCCGTTGCACGCGAATACTACCCTTTCGTTCACGCGAAGACACGAAGCAGCCCTCAATTGCGGCGAACTGTTCCGCGGGCCTGACATCTTCGCGTCTTCGTGTGCAATAATGAGGACGCTCCGCGCCCTCGGACGGGTGCCAAGATACATTTTTGGGAAAACAAACCCCATGCACAGTAGGCAAATTCTCCCTGAGCGGGAGGATCACGATGTTGTTTTCGCTCGGTGAGCGGGCCCTCGCATTGAAGGCCGAGCGCCCGGCTGGCATATTCGTGGCGGGACAACGGCAAAGCCGGGGGGCTTTGGGGTGGCGCGATTTCAGCTCTATGGGCATTTCGTTTCAGGGCCGAGCTACAGAGTCGGCCTGATGCTGCATCTGTGCGGCCAGAAATTCGACTATCACCACGTGGATTTACCGAGCGGCGAACAAAAGTCGCGCGAGTTTCTTTCCCGGAACCAGTTCGGCCAAGTGCCGATGCTCGTCGACAAGCTCAACAAACGCATCGTCGTGCAATCGGGCGCGATCCTTGAATATCTCGCCGACACGCTCGGCCAATTCAAGGGCGACCACGACAAAGAAGCGTTGCTCGCGCGCATGTGGTGCTACTGGGAAACCGATGTGATGGAGCGCGGCATCTTGCGCCTGCGCGGCTATCGCATGGGCTACATCACGGCACCCGACGATGTGATCGCGCATTACGAGGCCGAAGGCACACAGGCGCTCAACGAGCTTGAGCAGTTTCTTGAAAAACGCAAATGGCTGTGCGGCGGCAAGAAGCCGACCTTTGCCGATATCTATGTGTTCGGCAGCATCGTGTTCGCGAAAGACGCCGGCTACGACCTCTCCGGCCACAAGAACATTCAACGCTGGGGCCATCACGTAGCGGGCCTTCGGCATTTCGGCACGCCGGAGCATGTGCTGCCCCAAGAACACAAGCGCGAGCACGCCAAGAAAGAGCCGCCCAAGCCGGAGAAGCGCGGTGGACGCGGGCGGAGGAAACCGGAACCGGAACCTCCAAAAGAGTAGATTCGCGCGGAGTCGCCGGGATCGCGGAGTGAAATGGTCCCTCCCCCTC
>JBAQHC010000252.1:0-5214 GCA_049288095.1 Alphaproteobacteria bacterium
GGGCTCCATCCAGAGATCGGAGACTTGCCGCTTGGAGAGCTGCACCTCCGACGCCTTGAAGCCGCTGCCTTGGCGGAAGCGCTCAGGGCGGTTTTGCCCCGACTCGTGGATGCGCGATTTGATCGGCCCGGGGCAGAGCACGGAGACGCCGATATTGTCGGCCGCAAGCTCGCCTCTAATCGACTCCATGAAAGCGATCACCGCGGCCTTGGCGGTTGCATACATCGCCATTTGCGCCGGCATTGTCACGAGGCCGGCGAGCGAAGCGGTCGAGACGATGTGGCCGCCCTCTTTGTGCTTCAAAATGCGCGGCAAGAATGTCTGCACGCCGTTGATGACGCCGCCGAGATTGACACCCATCGCGAAATCCCAGTCGCCATAAGTCGCCTGCTTGAACGGACCTGACGGATCGACGCCCGCATTGTTGATGACGACATGGACCTTGCCGAATTTGCGCTCGGTCTCGTCGGCAGCTTTGGCCATCGCATCGCGGTCGGTGATGTCGACTTTGATCCCGTGGACACGCTGGCGCTGTTGCTTCTTCTCGAAGAAATCGAGCGCCTCATCGATGTGGTCCTGGCGAATGTCGCCGATCACGGCGTTCATGCCGGCATCGAGCAAAACTTGCGTGATGCCAAATCCGATGCCGCTCGCGCCACCCGTGATGAAGAGTGTCTTGCCCTTTAGGTCCTGCATGAAATGCTTCTCCTGAGTTTCAATCTTTTCTAGGTACATACGAGCGCTCGCCCTTCGGCGGCATCGCCGCAACAATCGCTTCCGCCCGTTGGCGAACCCGGTCCGCCATGTTGTGCGTCATGAGATAAAGCTCGTTATTGAGGATGCCGCGCTTGACCACTTCGCCGCCATAAAGCGGATCGCTCCATTGCGGCGAGAGCTCGCGCTTCGAGAGCTTGTCCTCGGCTTCCTTAAAGCCACTTTCGGTGCGATAGCGCTCCGGACGATTCTGTCCGGATTCATGGATGTTGGTCCGAAACCCGCCTGGGCACAGCACCGACACACCAATATTGTCGGGCGCAAGCTCTGTCCTCATCGCTTCGGAGAACGCGATCACCGCAGCTTTGGCCGCGCCATACATCGCCGCTTCCGGCTGCACCGGCGCCAAGCCGGCGAGCGAAGCGGTCGAGACAATGTGCCCGCCTTCGCCGTGTTTCAGAATGCGCGGCACGAAGGTTTGGACGCCATTGACGACGCCGCCGAAATTGACATTGAGCCCATAGTCCCAATCGGCATAAGTTGCCTTTCTGAACGGGCCGTTGCAATCAACACCGGCATTGTTGATGAGCACATGCACTTTGCCGAACTTGCGCTCGGTTTCATCGGCTGCTGCCGCCATCGCCGCGCGGTCGGTGATATCGAGCTTGATCGCGTGTACCTGACGGCGCTGCTGCTTCTTCTCAAGAAAATCAAGCGCCTCATCAATGTGATCCTGGCGTATGTCGCCGATCACCGCATTCATCCCGGCATCGAGCAGCACCTGAGTAATGCCGAAACCAATGCCGCTTGCACCGCCGGTAATGAAGAGCGTCTTGCCCTTAAGGTCCTGCATCCCGCCCCTCTCCCGATCTGACTTTTGGTCAGGAGCTTTTCACCACGCGCGAGTGCGCGCAAGTGGTGGGCGCCGGCTCATTTGCTTTGAGCTTGTTTCGCTTGAGCCTCGCGTTCCGCACGTATTTCAGCGAACGCCTTGGCCTGGCGCTCTTTGCGCGCTTCGTAGTCAGGATCATCCTCGGGCTTAGAAACCGCCGCGGCGATGGCCTCATGCGTGCGAACAAGACCCTCTTTCACCTCGGGATAGGGTAGCACCCAGAATGTGTTGGTCTTGACCGCCTTCATCACATGCTTGGCAAGGTCGATCGGGTCCATGCCGCCGACAATCACTTTCTTCAGCTGCTTGAAGCGCTCGGGGTCCGCGCCGTAATAGCCGGTCTTGGCATATTTTGCCGGACGCGCGAGGACCGCCTCGTGAATGTTGGAGTTGATGCCAGCCGGGCAGCACAGCGAAACACCGATGCCTTCGGGCGCAAGATCGCCTTGCAGCGATTCCGCGAGCCCACGCACCGCGAATTTCGTCGTGCAATAGATGCCACCTTGTGCCGAGCCGCGGAACGCCGCCATCGACGAGACGATGACGACATGGCCGCCTTGCTTGCGCGCGATCATGCGCGGCACGAAAATCATCACGCCGTTGATGACGCCATTGACGTTGACGTCCATCTGCCAGTCCCAATCATCGAATGTCGCCTTCTGGATCGCGCCGAACTGCGAGACACCGCAGGTATTGCAGAGCAGCTGCACCGGCCCGAACGCGCGCTCGGCTTCGTCGGCCGCAGCTTTGTAGGCCTCGCGGTCGGTGATATCGAGCTTGATTGCATGCACGGCGGCGTTCTTCCCTCGGAAATAAGCCATCGCCTCATCGATGTGATCCTGTCGTATGTCGGCGATCACGACCTTCATGCCGGCTTCGGAGAAGACTTTCGCTTGGCCAAGCCCCGCGCCGGATGCGCCGCCGGTGATGAATGCGACCTTGCCTTCGAGATTTTCCATAAACGCATCCTTCCCTGATCGAGGCGCTGATAGACACGCGCCTTCATTTTTCCCGCATCGCCATCGGCGCAACCCTAGTAGTGCAGCGTCACCCCTCGCAATGACCGCCATACGCTTCGGCGTAGGGCTTATCGAAAGAGCGCTGGAAGCCCTTCAAGACAGACAGGTTCGGCGGATCGTCAACGAAGCCTTTGGGATAGTTGATCGTTACGCCGGGATTGGCTTTCCGCTGTTCAGCCATGATGGCGCGCCGCTCGGCTTTGGTCTCTTCAGAAACCGGAATTGCGGCGAGCGCGGTCGTCGCCTTGTCAAGCGTGGCGCGGTCCTTACGCAAAAAGGCGATCGTGCCGTCGACATAGAGATTCCAAGCGTTCGGCGAGCCGTCCTTTGGCGTCGGTTCGTAAGATCCCTGGAAGAAGGCGATCGCACGCGCCGACTCGCCAGCGTCGGCAAGAACCTGTCCCGCGTGCCAGCGCAGCGATTTAAGATTATCTGGCGCCGATGGGCGGGAGTAAAGCATGTACGCCGTCAGCACCTCTGCAGCGGCCCTATCACAGCCTTTGCGGGCCGAGATGGGTCGCCAGCCACGCTGGACGTCCTGATCGAACTCGCTGAGGGGGAGGGCAACAAGCTGTTCGAGCCCCGTTTCGTTCACCCCACAACGTTGCAAATCATGCTGAGCACTAGCGCTCAAAAGCGCGAATATGCTGGCTGCAATCGCTGCTCCCATTGAGCTTTCTCCTCGTTTGTTGGCTCAAAGCCCCAAATACGACAAATCCGGCCCGAGCGGCACTACACCATTTGGGCTCACGGGCTTCAGCGAATAATAGCCACGCTTGATGTGGTCGATGCTGACGGTCTCGGCGATCCCGGGAGTTTCCAAAACACGCCGCGTATAGCTCGCCAGATTCGGATAATCGGCGATGCGCTTCCAATTGCATTTGAACGCGCCGTGATATGCCGCATCGAATCTAATGAGCGTAACGAACAAACGGACATCCGCTTCCGTCAGTCGCTCGCCGATGAGAAAGCGGCGGCTCCGCAGCCGGTCTTCGAGTTCATCAAGCATGCCAAACACATCACGCGCCGCTTCGTCATAAGCCTCCTGCGTCATCGCGAAACCAGCACGATAGACGCCGTTGTTGAACCGCGGATAGATCTTCGCATTGAGCTCATCGATCTCGTAGCGGAGGCTGTTTGGATAAAGATCAACCGAGCCATCCGCGAGCGATCCAAAAGCCGAATTCAGCATACGGATAATCTCGGAGGATTCGTTGTTGACGATGGTTTCGCGCTTCTTGTCCCAGAGCACCGGCACCGTCACGCGCCCCGTATAATGCGGATCGGCGCGCGTATAGATCTCATGCATATAGGTCGAGCCGTAGAGCGCATCGCCCGTCGCGCCTGGATAAGTGCCGAACTTCCAGCCCTGCGGTGCCGTCGCCGGCTCGACAATGCTGATCGTGATTGCAGCATCGAGCTTCTTGAGCTTGCGTACCATCAAGGTACGGCACGCCCACGGACAATTAAGCGCGACATAAAGATGATAGCGCCCCGCTTCGGCGGGAAATCCGCCTTCACCGCTCGGTCCGGCACTGCCATCGCTCGTCACCCAATTTCGAAAGATGGAGTCACGGCGCACGAAGCGGCCGTCTTGTCCGTCACGCGAAAGCTTGAAGCCTTCGGTCCACTTGCCTTCAACCAACATCGCATCTGTCCCCGGAAATTTCCGGGATGAGACCACCAATTGGCCGGCTCTTCAACCGCGCGAAAAGCGATGGCGGGGCTATTGTGATTGCGCCTGACGCACGGAACCGACGCCGTTGATCGACGTCGTTAAATGCTGCGGCGCGCCATCATAAATGACCGAGCCGACGCCATTGACGCTCGCCGTTAATTCCTTTGCGGGCTTCACCTGTACGCTTCCGGTTCCGTTGACGGAGATCGACGCAACATCGACAGGCACATTGCTGAAATCGGCATTGCCGGTTCCGTTGAGATTGAGACTGACCCGATCGAGTTTCCCAGACGCTTTCACATTTCCCGTGCCGTTGAGCGAGAATGCGGTGGTTCCGCCATTGAGCCCGGTGATATTGGTTTCGGCCGTGCCTTCGAGCGAATAGCCCGCGAGCTTCGGCATCGCGATGGCAATGTGCACGTGCTTCGGGCGCCAATCCGTCCACCAGTTTTCGTCACGCCGGATGACGAGCGTCGTGCCGCGCACTTCCGTTATGATGTGCGCAACCTCATTGACGTCGGCCTCGATGGTGACCGACTGAGGCTTGCCGACCGTGATATCGACCTTTGCAGCACCACGCATCTCAACCGCGTCGAACGCGCCAACATTGCGCGTCTCGGTCTTGGGATTGGCCGCGCTTGCGCTGCCCGCGGCCAGGGACAACGCTGTGGCCGCGGCAAGTAGTGCTTTGCTTTGCATGATCATCCTCCCCCGTGAATTCGCGCGCGGAATATGACATGATCCTCGCACATATGCTGATGAGATGCAGCGGAAATCGGGAGGAAGGCGCCATGGCATTTGATCTCAAAGCAATCGCACGCAAGGTGCGCGCCGCTGGCCGAGCCATGGGCCCCGAGGGCTTTGCCTCTATGGCGCTCTACGCGGAATTTCACGAAAAAGAGCCGTATAAG
>JBAQHC010000253.1:0-25862 GCA_049288095.1 Alphaproteobacteria bacterium
CCGACCGGTCCGGAAGTGATTTCGGCGCGGGATCTGCTCGGGTGCGATGGAGTTCGAAATGGGCTGGGTTGTTGTAAGGCTGCGGCGCCTTCTGCGCCGGAAGTCTCTTCTTGCGTGGCTTGGGGCCGAGGCCGCAAGCGTTGCCATGATCTTTGCAATCGCGATGTTGCCGATGATGGCGGCGACAGGCGCCGCAGTCGATTTGTCGCGCGCCCTCTGGGTGCGTGCGCGTCTCGGGCAGGCGCTCGATGCCGCGGGCCTCGCGGTCGGTTCAACGCCAAATCTAGACCAATCGCAGACGCAGGATCTCGCGAAGAAATATTTCGACGCCAACTATCCCACCGATGATCTCGGAACGCCGAGCCCGCTCAACGTTAGCGTCAACGGCAACGTCGTCGACTTGTCGGCGACGGCCGAGCTCGATACGACGCTGATGGCGCTTTTCGGCATCAATCATCTTGATGTCGGCGTCTCCAGCCAGATCACGCGCGAGAGCAAAAACCTCGAGATCGCCGTGATGCTCGACACAACGGGTTCGATGTTGTGTGCGAACAATTCGACTTCGTGCCCGCCTTTCGCTGCGAATTTTTCAGATACGAGAATTGCAGCTCTCCAGATTGCAGCCAATGATCTGATTGATCTCATCGTTCAGGACGTGCAAACGCCGACCTACTCGAAAATGTCGATCATCCCTTGGGCGGTCTCGGTCAATGTCGGCGGCTATGCTGATCAGGTTCGCGGGGCGATCACGGGAGGCGTCGCCATTAGCAATGTGGTTTGGGCGGCGGGCGCGGCAAAAGTTATTGGCGATGCTTCGAAAACTAGCCCTGTGAAGATCACGTCGAACGGCCACGGCCTGTCGACCGGCGATCGCGTTTTCGTCAAGAACGCGCCCAGCATGTCGGAGATCAACAATAAGCAATTTACGATCACCTTTGTAGATGCCAACAACTTCACACTTAATGGCAGCAGCGGAACCCACACTTACGCACTTAATACTGGCACAGTGACGAAGTGCCAGATGTCCGATTGCTCACTCGTAGTGACGGCAAACGGTCACGGTCTTTCGAACGGCGATAACGTCTACATTGCCGGTGCGGGCGGCATAACGGCGATCAACAGCCCAACGCCCGGTAACTCGGTTACACTCAAGGCTGTTGCGAGCGTGACGGCGAACACCTTCGATCTCCCCGGCGTCACTGATTTCACCCACACCTACACCTCGGGTAGTGGAACGTCCTATTGTGTGAAGAGCGGCTGCCAATACTACTATTTCCAAAACGCCAACTCATCGCACAATCTCTATCAGATCAGCACATGTGTTAGCGAACGTACGGATGCCAACGCCTATACCGACGTGGCGCCGAACGCCGATTTGCTCGGCCCTGATTATGTGAATCCGCATTTCGTCAATCCGAGCCCAAACAATCCATGTATCGGTCAAACCATCGTGCCGCTCACGAGCGACAAGACTGTGCTTCATAACACGGTGAATGGCCTCACTGCGCTTGGCTCGACAGCCGGCCACATTGGAACAGCTTGGGCCTGGTACATGATCTCGCCGAACTTCTCTTACCTGTGGCCTTCGGACAGCCAGCCGGCTGCTTATGGAACGAAGAATCTTTTGAAGGTCGCGATTCTCATGACCGACGGTCTCTACAACACCGTCTATTGCAACGGTGTCATCGGCAGCAATTCGCAGACTGTACCTCCATATAGCGGCTACGATGCTGACCACATCAATTGCCCGGCGCCCAACGGCGATTCCTATACGCAATCCCGCGCCATCTGCGACAACATGAAGAAGCAAGGCATCATTATTTACACGGTTGGCTTCGACATATCGAATGATCCGAATGCGCAGGCAATCATGAATTACTGCGCGATGGATGCCAACCACGTCTATCTACCCAATAGCAGCTCAGACTTGGCTGCGGCGTTCCACGCGATCGCCGCGGATGTCACGGCACTCCGAATATCCAAATAACCGATCTCGAAGTCGAACACGATCGAACTGCATGGCTGGGCTTGACCCAACCCACGCGGTCTTCGCGCTGGCGTGTGATCAAGGCCCCTCGCTCAGTGATTTCTGCGGAGACGCGCGAGGCCATTGCTCTGCTCTGCGCGCCTTTCGCTTAGTCATAAAAAAGCCGGGCTTTCGCCCGGCTCATAATAACGTTTAGTGTAAGTGCGATTACTGGGCCGCAGCCGCCGCGCCGCCGCCTGAAGTCGCGACTTGATCGGCCACGCCCGTCTTGCTCGCTGTGATGTCCATGACGCTCTTGGCAACATCAGGATCATCGCCCGGCATCGGCGCCGGCTCGCAGCGCCCCGAGCACGCATACGAAATGCGCCCGGCCGGGCCGCGCTGCAACGTCACTGTCTCGCCGCGTGCGCCGATGACGGTGACGGGCACATCCATGATCGTCTTTCCCTGCGCGTCGAGCGCGATCAAGTTTGTCGTGCCGAAGCTGCGCCCGGAAAGAAAGATCAGCTTGTTGCTCTGTATATAGACATCGGCGATCGCCGGATTGCCGACGAACACGCTCGTTGCTTCATGCGAAAGATGCACAGGCGTGCTCGCATCGATGCCGACGGAAACGCCGGCAGCAAGGGCAGAGGCCGCACCGAGTGCGCCGCCCAGAAAGGTCGAAACGGCAAATATAGATTTGAGCGTCTTCATCATCTGTCGGCTCCACAAAATGCTATGGCGCCCAACAAACGCCCCACGCGCTAAGGAATAATGAAGCTCGGCATTTGATGAAAAATGTGCGCTGAAATGCCCATTTTGCCGCAGATTCTCTAGTTATTCCGTAGACGGATTAAGAACGAGGCCGGCTTGGCGTGTCCAATTCTCGACTTAAGTTTTAACAACTGGTTTTACGGCGCCTAAATGCCCGCGGCATAAAGTGGGCGCCAAGTCCACAAGGCATGCGACTGACGATCTACATGTCACGAGCGGTCTTGAATGTGGGCGGGTGCAAGTAGGTAAGGAGTCTCCAGTATGCGTAAGTTCCTCTCGCGTTTTGCTTCGGATGAGTCGGGCGCCACGGCCATTGAATACGGCCTCATCGCTGCGGGTATCGCCGTCGCAATCATCACCATCGTGAGCACCGTCGGCGGTGACGTCACAGACACCTTCACGAAGGTGTCGAGCGGCCTCAAAGAAAGCAACAGTAAATAAGCCTTGCTAGCTCCGGGGCAGACGGTGGCTCCGGAGCGGAAGCTTACCGAGAAAATCGGCAAACACCCGAAGATCGGGGATCTGATGTTGAGCTGTCTTACAACGTTTTTGTTTCCCGCGCTTCTGTTGCTGGGCTCCGCTTACAACCTTGCGGCCTGCCGAAGAGCGGGAATCTCAACTGAACTTTTACGGCTGTGTTGAAGGGTGGAGGTCAATAAGCGGGCGTCAGATCGATCATTGGCTTGCAGGCTTGGAGGGGACGATTTGCTCCGGGCCTGTGTGCAAAGCGAGCCGGTCTAACGCATGAGGACGGGGATCCGATGCTGAGCTTAATCAACCACGTAACAGTCTACCTCTTCCCGGCATTGTTGATGCTGGGTGCGGCGTATGATCTCGCCTCTTATCGCATTCCCAATTGGCTCAGCGCCGTTATGGCGGGCGCATTCCTGCCGGTTGCGATACTTGCCGACATGTCGTTTCCCGACATTGGCCTCTCCGCAGCCATCGGTCTTCTGATGCTCATGGTCGGCATGGTGATGTTCGCGCTCAAATGGGTTGGCGGAGGCGATGCCAAGATGCTCGCAGCCGCTGCGCTTTGGCTCGGCCTCGACAAGAATGGCAGCGTGTTCGGCGTTTTGAATTATGTCATCGCTGTCGGTTTGCTGGGCGGGTTGTTCGCGCTTCTGCTGTTGAGCTTCCGTCGCGTACCGTTGCCGGCAACTCTCGCGGGCCAGCCTTGGGTATCGCGTCTGCATTCGGCGAGCGAAGGCATTCCTTACGGCGTTGCGCTCGCTGGCGCGGGCATTTGGACGTTTCAGAGAACGATCATCTATACGCATCTCGTCAGTTGACGGATCAACGGCGCGGCGCGCGAGGCGCGCTGCCGATAGGTGAAATGAAGTTTTGGTGAGTCTTGTCCGCAACGACGGACGGGCGTGGGTGGTAAGCCGGATGACGCGCGAAACAGGGCGCATCTCGGCGGGTGCAAGGGAAGCGGATGAAGCGTCTCGGACGTAGCCGAGCGTGACATCCGAGTGGGTGAGATGAACATCGCTCGAGTAGGCTTGCTCGTTGTCGCCGTTGGCGCGGCTGGAGCTGCGGCATTTCTTGTGCGCTCCGTGACGCACAAGCCGGCGCATGAAATGGCGCATCAGCAGATCAAGGTTCCGCCGGCGCAGGTCTTGGTGGCCGCGCATGCGATCGACCCGGGCAGCCAGATCAAAGCTGGCGATTTGCGCTGGCAGGAATGGCCTGGCGATTCGCTCTCGCCCAGTTTTGTCACGGATAGAAGCAATCCCGCGGCTTTAAGCGATACGCTCGGCGAGACGGCGCGTGCGCATGTTGAGATGGGCGAGCCCATCACCAGCGCAAAGCTCGTCAAAGCGGGCTCCGCCGGCTACATGGCGGCGATGATGTCGCCGGGCATGCGCGCGATCTCAACCAAGATCGACGAGGAGAGCGCCGCGGGCGGCTTCATTCTGCCTGGCGACCGCGTGGACGTTCTCTTGACGCACAAGTTTCAGGGCAATTCTGGCGGCGGCGACGGCGGTTTTGATAGCGAGACGATCCTGCGTGACGTCAAGGTGCTCGCGATCGGCCAAACCGTCGACGAAGCGAATGGCCAGAAGACCGTAACCGGCCGGACGGCAACGCTCGAGACCTCGCCCGCGGAAGCCGAGCGTCTCGCGCTCTCGGCGGCCATGGGCAATCTCACATTGATCTTGCGCTCGGCCGCGAATGGCAGCGTGACGGCGGCGACCAAGCCTGAATCTGACGGAACGGGCAAGGCGAAGGGCTCGATCCGCGTCGTGCGCTATGCGCATGCAACGCGCGTCGTGCCCGCAGTAACGACGGCATCGGGAGACCAGCAATGATGTGGGGACGGAATTTTCTGGCTGCGCTCGGCGCCGCCGCGGCGTTGGCGCTTGCATCCCCCTCTTGGGCGGACGAGCCGCTGCAATTGCCCGACAACGCTCTTCATGTGAAGATCGACTCGGGCAACACGCACACCACGCGCGCTCTGCACCTCTCGCTCAACAAGGCGGCGATCGTCGAGCTGCCGGTTGATGCGCGCGATGCGCTCGTCTCGAACCCCAAGATTGCCGACGCCGTCATCAGAACGCCGCGCCGCATCTATGTGATGGGTCTCGAAGTTGGCCAGACCAATGCATTTTTCTTCGATCAAGGCGGCCAGCAGGTGCTCAATCTTGAGATCACGGTTGAGCGCGACTACGGCATCTTGGCGCAAATGTATAAGCGCCTTATGCCCACTTCGCGCATCGATGTGCAGGCGCTCAATGACAATATCGTCTTGAGCGGCACCGTTGATGATCCCGCCTCGGCTGATCAGGCACGCGACTTGGCAGCACGCTTTGTCGGCGACGACAAGCATGTCGTCAGCATGCTGAACGTCAAGAGCTCCCAGCAGGTGCTTCTCAAGGTGCGCATCGCTGAGATGCAGCGCACGCTCGCCAAGCAGCTTGGTGTCAACCTCAACTCAGCGTTCTCGGTGGGCGAAGTCACGGCGGCCTTAAAGACCGTGAACCCCTATAGTATTGTGGGACAGGCACTCACCAGCTCGGCATTGACCGGCAGCTATGCCAAGAACGGCAATAGCGTCGATACAACAATCCAGGCTCTCGAGCGCGACGGGCTCATGCGCACGCTCGCCGAGCCGAACCTTACGGCGATCTCGGGCGAAAGCGCGAAGTTCCTCGCCGGCGGCGAGTTCCCGGTGCCGGTCTCGAGCGACCAGAACGGAAACGTGTCGCTCCAATTTAAGCCCTTTGGTGTCGGTCTCGGTTTTACGCCGGTCGTCATGGGCGGCGGGCGCATCTCGCTCAAGATTTCAACTGAAGTGAGTGAGACGACGGCGGAGAATGCTTTCACCGCTTCTGCGCGCACTGTCGTTACAAACGGCAACACGGTCACGCTCCCTGGACTTACGGTTCCGGGTCTTAATGTGCGCCGTGCCGAAACGACGGTTGAGTTGCCTTCCGGCGGCAGCCTTGTGATGGCGGGCCTTCTGCAGGATACGCTGCGCCAGAACATCGACGGCATTCCGGGCCTTAAAGACGTGCCCGTGCTCGGCGCGCTGTTCCGTTCGCGCGACTTCCAGAACAACGAGACTGAGCTCGTGGTGATGGTCACGCCCTATCTCGTGAAGCCGACGGAAGAGAAGAAGATTGCTCTGCCAACGGACGGCTTTTCGCCGGCGAGCGATCTCGACACCGCACTGCGCGGCCGCCCCAACTCGGTTTACGCCAAGCCCTCAGTGTTCGGCGGCCAAGCCGGCATTCAGGGCCCTGTCGGCTTTGTGATGAAGTAAGGAGCGCACACAATGTTTCGCTTACCTAGATCAATTTATCTCGCCGCGGCCGCGCTCGCCGCCTTGTCGCTCGCCGGCTGCCACTCTGCTTTCAACGGCGCAAGAGACGCCTGGTCGGAGCAAAGCGCGCACCCGATCACGGTCACAACGCATGTGGTGTCCGGCGAGATTCATGTCGCCAAGGGCGCAACTGAGCTGAGCGAAGAAGATAGCGGCAATGTTGTTGAGCTTGCTGCTGACTATCACGCCCGCGGCTTCGGCAAGCTTTCAATCGCGGCGCCGGAAAGCACAGGCGGCGACAAAACGGCGATGCAGCTCGCGTCGCAAATGACGAATGTCGCTCTCGATGAAGGCGTTGATGCCTCGGCGGTCGAACTCTCTTCCTATCGTGCCGACCGGGCGGATGCGCCGATCGTCGTGAGCTATTCGGTCTACGAGGCGACGCCTTCCGGCTGCGGCGACTGGTCCAAGAATTACGCGTTCGCGCCGCTCAATCATCCAACGCCGAATCACGGCTGCGCTACGCAGAACAATCTGGCGGTGATGCTTGAAAATCCGCACGACTTGATCGCCGCACGCGATCAACAGGCGCCTGATGAGGGCCGCAGAGCCTTCGTGCTCCAGCAGTACCGCCAGGGTCAGGTCACGTCCTCGCAGAAGGATGAGCAGGCCCAGGGCGCGGTCAGCGAGGTGAACAAATGAGCGAACCTGCTGTGCACCAAACCGCGCCTGACTTAGGCCCAGGCACGGAAGCGCCGGCGGCAGCAGAGCCCAGCCTTTCTGTTGCTTCGGAACCGGCCTATCAAGAAGCGCGTCAGGTCCCGCGCATATCGATTCATGCGTTCTGCATCTCGCCGGAGACTGGCGCGGTGCTGCAGCGCGCGGCCGATGACCGGCGCGTCGCGCGCGCGCATGTCACGGTGATGATGGGCGGTGTCGAAGCGGCGGTTGCTCATTATACCGATAAGCCGACCCCCAACCTCATTCTGGTCGAGACCCGTGGCAACCGCCAAGCGGTCTTGGACGATCTCGCAGCGCTGTCTGAGTATTGCGATCCCGGCACCAAAGTCATCGTGCTCGGGGCGGTCAACGATATTCAGCTCTACCGCGAGCTCATCCGCCGCGGCATCAGCGAATACATGGTCGGCCCGTTCACGCCGGTGGGGATCATCGACACGATCTCGCTGCTTTACGGCGATCCAGAGCAAGCGCCGATTGGCCGCGTTATGGCGTTTATCGGCGCCAAGGGTGGTGTCGGATCTTCGACGATCGCGCACAATGTTGCCTGGGTTCTCGCCGAGCAATTCGAAGACGAAGCGACGATTGTCGATTTTGATCTTCCGTTCGGCACGGCCGGACTCAATTTCAATCAGGAACATGGCCAAGGCTTACTGGAGGCCATAACGGCGCCCGAGCGGCTTGATCACATGCTGCTCGAGCGCCTCCTTACACACTGCTCGGACCGGCTGAGCCTGTTCACGGCGCCCGCGGCTCTTGAGCGGGATATGGAGCTCTCGACCGAGGTTTGCGAAACCGTGCTCGATGTCGTGCGCGGCTCGGTGCCGTGCGTCATCGTTGATCTGCCGCATGTCTGGACGAACTGGACGCGCCAGGTTCTGCAGCAGGCGGACGAAATCGTGATCGTTGCAACGCCAGAGCTCGCGAGCCTCAGAAACGCCAAAAACATGTTCGACTTGCTCAAGGCCGCGCGGCCCAACGATGCGCCGGCACGCCTCGTGATCAATCAAGTCGGCATGGTCAAGCGCCCGGAAATTCCGCTCAAGGATTTTGCCGAGGCGATTGGCATCGAACCCGTCCTTGTCTTGCCGTTCGATCCGCAGCTTTTCGGTACGGCGGCGAACAACGGTCAAATGGTCGGCGAGATCAAAGGCGATCATAAGCCGGCGCAAGGCTTGTCGCATCTTGCGGCGATCCTCACCGGCCGCCACACCGTGCCTCAGCGCAAGAAGCGCAGTGCCAGCTCGCTCCTTTCGCTCCTTGGAGTGAAGAAGGCGAAGTAAGCGATGTTCGGCAAGCGCCAAGGCCCGACAAATCCCGAGCCGGGCACGCCGGCGGGCGCCGATTCCAAGTCGGCAGACTCGGCGAAGCCGCGCCTCGCCGCAGCGCAACCGCCGAAGCCGGCAGTGAGCGCGCCTGCTGCACCAAAGGCCGAAGCGCCGAAAAAGCCTGCGCCCGCCGCCGCGCCGTCACCCAAAGGAAAAGTGACGGAGCCGAAGGCGCAAGCCGTCGAGACCGTGCAGATCGCGGATCACTCGGACGCCTATTACGAGCAGAAGACTTCGATCTTCAACACGCTGATCGATACCATCGATCTCGCGCAGCTTGCGCAAATGGGCGTTGACGAAGCGCGCGCCGAAATCCGCGATATCGTCAGCGAGATCATCCAGCTCAAGAACGTCGTCATGTCGATCTCGGAGCAGGAAAATCTGCTCGTGGATATCTGCAATGACGTTCTCGGTTATGGCCCGCTCGAGCCACTGCTCGCGCGCGACGACATCGCCGACATCATGGTCAATGGCGCCGACCGCGTTTTCATCGAGGTCAAAGGCCGCGTTCAGCTCACCAATGTGCGCTTCCGCGATAACGCACAGCTGATGAATATCTGTCAGCGCATCGTGAGCCAGGTCGGCCGCCGCGTTGATGAATCATCGCCGATTTGCGACGCGCGCTTGCCGGATGGTTCGCGCGTCAACGTGATCGCGCCGCCGCTTGCGATCGATGGGCCAACGCTCACCATTCGTAAGTTTAAAAAAGACAAGCTCAAGATGAAAAATCTGGTGGAGTTCGGCTCCATCACACTGGAGGGCGCGGAAGTCTTGTCCGTGATTGGCGCCTGCCGCTGCAACACGTTGATCTCGGGCGGTACGGGTTCCGGCAAAACCACGCTGCTTAACTGCTTGACCGGCTTCATCGATACCCATGAGCGCGTCATCACTTGCGAAGACGCGGCCGAGCTTCAGCTCCAGCAGCCGCATGTCGTCCGCCTCGAAACCCGTCCGCCGAACTTGGAAGGCCAGGGCGAGATCACTATGCGCGATCTGGTGCGCAACTGTTTGCGTATGCGCCCTGAGCGCATCATCGTGGGTGAGGTGCGCGGACCCGAAGCGTTCGACCTCTTGCAGGCAATGAACACGGGCCATGACGGCTCGATGGGCACGCTGCACGCCAACTCCCCGCGCGAAGCGCTGCAGCGCCTCGAAAGCATGATCACCATGGGCGGCTTCAACCTGCCGTCCAAGACCATTCGCGAGATGATTGTCGGCTCGATCGACGTGATTGTTCAGGCGGCGCGCTTGCGCGACGGCACGCGTAAGATCACGCACGTTACCGAAGTGCTGGGTACCGAAGGCGATGTGATCATCACGCAGGATCTCTTTGTCTATGACATCGAGGGCGACGACGAGGACGGCAACATCGTCGGCCGCCACAAATCGACCGGCATTGCGCGCCCACGTTTCTGGGAGCGCGCACGTTACTTCAATCTGCATACGCAGCTTGCTGCGGCGCTCGATGCGGCCATGTGAGGCAAGATGCCAATCAATCTCTCAGATCCGCTGATCCTGACGATCCTCATTTCGGTGCTCGTCGGCACGGCCGTGCTGGTTGCGGCATTCGCGGTTTTCGGCAAGGGCCTCTCGGATAGTGAGCGCATGCAGCGCCGGCTTGAGGGCCTTGCAGCTCCTAAGACGACGGATGGGCCGCTCAAGGGCCCTCAATCACGCGCGCGAGACCGTGAAAAAGACCGCCGCAAAGCCGTCGAGGAATCGCTCAAAGAGCTCGAGCAGAAGCAGAAGGAGCAGCGCGCCAAGCTGACTTTGCGCCGCCGGCTCGAGCAGGCCGGGCTCAGCATTTCCCCGCTCGTGTTTCACGTGGCTTCGGCCGTCTTCGGTATTACTGCCGCCCTCGTCGCGTTCGTGTTCGGGATGAAGCCGTGGGTCGCCGCGCTCATCTTTTTCGCAACCGGCCTAGGCTTGCCGCGCTGGGTGCTCGGACTAATCCGTGCGAAACGCATGAAGAAATTTGGCGAGGAATTCGCCAACGCCATCGACGTGATTGTCAGAGGCGTCAAATCCGGCCTGCCGCTCAACGACTGTTTGCAAATCATTTCGCGCGAATCCCAAGAGCCGGTGAAGACCGAGTTCCAGGGCCTCGTCGATGCGCAAAAGATGGGCGTGCCGCTCGAGCAATCGCTTCAGCGCATGTATGACAACATGCCGACCCCTGAAGTCAGCTTCTTCGGCATCGTGCTAGCGATCCAGCAAAAGACCGGTGGCAATCTCTCCGAGGCTCTCGGCAATCTTTCCGGCGTCTTGCGCGGCCGTAAGAGCATGCGCGGCAAGATCGAGGCGCTATCGGGCGAAGCCAAGGCCTCGGCGATGATCATTGGCGCTCTGCCGCCCGGCGTCATGTTGATGGTCTATCTTTCGACACCTGCTTACATCAGCCTGTTGTGGACGACGCACATAGGCGAATTCATGATCATGGGTTGCGTGGTTTGGATGTCGATCGGCATTCTCATCATGCGCAAAATGATCAACTTCAACTTCTAAAGAGGCGCGCTATGTCGGGCTTCGACACCTTCGTCACCAACATCACGAACCCGGAATTCATCATCACCGGGCTCGCCTCGATTGCCGCTTTCGCAACCGTGGTGACGCTCGGCATGCCGGTGCTTGCGCAAGACAAGCTCGCGATCCGCTTGAAGTCCGTCACGATGCGGCGCGAGGAATTGCGCGCACAGCATAAGCGCGATTTGGAACAGTCAAAGCCGCAACTGCGCCAGAACTCCAAGGGCGTGATCAAAGGCATTGTCGATCAGCTCAATCTGCAGAATTTGCTGGCGAGCCCGGATTTAAAGCGCAAGCTCGCGCAAGCGGGCCTTAGAGGTCAGGCGCCGTTCGTCACATTCCTGTTCTTCCGTATGGTGCTGCCATTCATTCTCTTCGGCGCGGCGCTCACTTATCTCTTCGTGCTGTCGCACTTTACTTACAAGCCGATGGTCAAGGTCTGCATCTCGTTCGGCGCGGCGATCCTCGGTTATTACTTGCCGACACTCATCGTCTCGAACATGATTCAGAAGCGCCAGGACAAGATCATGAAGGCGTTTCCGGATGCGCTCGACTTGCTGCTGATCTGCGTCGAGGCCGGCATGTCGATTGAGGCCGCCTTCAATCGCGTGGCAAAAGAGATCGGCACCTCATCGGTTGAGCTGGCTGAAGAGCTTGGCCTCACGACCGCTGAATTGTCTTACCTGCAGGATCGCCGCCAGGCTTACGAAAATCTCGGCCAACGCACGGGGCTCACGGGCGTGAAAGCGGTGTGCACGGCACTCGTGCAGGCGGAGCGCTACGGTACGCCACTCGGCACGGCGCTTCGCGTGATGGCGCATGAAAATCGCGAGATGCGCATGCAAGCCGCCGAGAAGAAGGCGGCGTCCCTGCCCGCAAAGCTCACGGTGCCGATGATTGTGTTCTTTCTGCCGTGCTTGTTCGTCGTGATCTTGGGCCCGGCATTCATCAAGTTCAAGAACAACACCGCGCACAAGAAGCATTCCGAGCTCGTGCTGCCGCACACCCCGCAATTCGCGGTGCTAGAGCGGCCGCCCGCGAAAAGTATCACATTGTGAAATCTCGCCGCTATCGTAGCCGCGCTTGAACCACCGCGCGCGCTGCTCTGACGTGCCGTGGGTGAACGAGTCCGGCACCACGCGGCCTTGCGCTTCCTGTTCGAGCCTATCGTCGCCTACTGCAGCCGCCGCGTTCAAGGCTTCATCGATGTCGCCAGGCTCAACGACGCCGAGCGTCTTATCCGCGTAGTGCGCCCAAATCCCGGCAAAGCAGTCGGCTTGAAGCTCAGTGCGCACGGAAGCGCCACTCGCACCCTTGGCTGGCGCGCGGGAGCCTTGGGCGCGATCCATGATACCCAAAAGCTTCTGAACGTGATGGCCCACCTCATGCGAGATCACATAAGCCTCTGCGAAATCGCCCGGCGCGCCCAGCTGCGTGGCAAGGTCATCGAGGAAGGAAAGGTCGAGGTAAACCTTCTGATCCCCCGGACAATAGAACGGGCCGACGGCCGTCTCGGCGAAGCCGCAACCCGATTCGATGCCGCCTCTGAACAACACGAGCTTTGGCTCCACATATTGGCGCCCCATCGCGGAAAATTGTTGATGCCAGACATCTTCTGTGTCGGCGAGCACGACAGCGACGAACTGCTCGAGCTGGGCTTCATTGGCGCTTGGAGCACTCGGAGCAAAGCTGCCACCCCCTGGCGCGATGATTTGGGTTGGGTCGATGCCCGCAATGACCGCGATGATGACGAAGGCAAAAAGACCGAAGCCGCCAAGCCCTGCGCCGCGCATGCCGCCGATGCCGATTGGTAGACCCCCGAGGCCGCCGTAGCCGCCACCGAGCCCGCGCATATCCTCGATATTGGTGCTGCGCCGACCTTCTTGCCACCGCATCTCTCGATCTCCATTGAAGACCGGCGACCTTAACAGAGCCCTCGCTGGTCTGCGCCGGGCCACGCACTAAATGGTTAACGCCACTGCCGGCGCGGCATCATGGTCAGGCGGCGGCCACATTCTTGCCCAACTACGGCTGGAAGATTCCGTTCCTCGGTGCAGTGGCAAAGTTTGACCTTGTGGGCGCCAGCGAAGACCACCGCCGAGCGTAAGTCATGATCAGAGGCAAAGCTCCGTTTCGCGCGCTCTTCAGCGCAGTTGTCGCGCTGGTAGCCTTATTGTGCGCGGGCGAGGCCTCGGCTGGGCCGGAACGCGCGAGCCACTTCACCACCGCTGACGGCGCAATCGGCTTTGTCCTCGATCTCTCGGGCGAGACTCCTCGCCAGCGTTTCGACAATTCACCGGAAATTCTTCTATTGAGGCCGGTCGCAGCGGCGCGCGGCGACACGATCTATCGCCGGAGCGACGGCAAGATCATCATCAGAAGCACGCCCTATGGCGCGCTCACGCTTTATCTCGCGGATACGCCTGGTGGCCTGCCCGTGCTGCGTGACAGCACGGCACCCGCGCTCCTGCCGCGCAACCGGTCGGCGGAGGAGGTCGCGTTGCTCGGCCCCAGCTTCGAGCGGCATCTGGAGACGGACACCCGTCTGGCCATACACATCGAAAGCCCGCCGCCGAATCAGCTGACGACCCAAACCGCGCTCAACACTTTGGGCGATGCGATCGAGAATGCACATATTGCGGTTGATCGCGTTGCGCTCGCAATGGGAGCTTCCGATATCGCGGCGACCCTAACGACGATCCGATTTGCGATTGCCGAGAAGCGTGGCGTTGATTTCGGTACGAAGACCTTGACCGTGCGCTTCGTGCCGAATTTGCAGCTTGCCGGCCGGCCGACTTCATACGAGATCGCGGAGAAGTTACACGGCGCGGTTGCGCAGCGAAAGGCGGCTGAATCGGGCCTTGCCGCTGAAAGCTCGAACGCCCGAGGGCAGCACTCGTTCGACTTCCGCTGGTGACGTTGTCAAACGTCATCCCCCGGCTTGTCCGGGGGATCCAGACTCATTGAGCTGCCGGGATTCTGGATGGCCCGGGCCTTCGCTCCGCCGAAGCGTGCTTAAAGCTGGGTGTAACCCAAATGGCTTCGGCCCGCGTAGGCGGAATAAACCGGGCCATGACATCAGAATTGAATTTCCATGCCGATTAGCCGCGGAATTCGTCCTTGAGCGCCCTCGTGCGCGCAAACACCTTCACCGGATCGCCGGAAACCCCGATGGTTGACTGCAAGTCGGTGCTCGCCGCGCGCAGGAACGGGTTGGTCTGAAGCTCAAGCGCAATCGTTGAGGGGACTGTCCATTCGCCTTTTGCGCGCGCTTCATCGATGCGCTTGGCGCGCTCGATCAGGGCCGAATTATGCGGCTCGACTGTCAAGGCGAAGCGCGCGTTGGACTGCGTATATTCATGCGCGCAATAGACCTTGGTTTCACCCGGCAGGCCCGCGAGCTTGGATAAGCTCGACCACATTTGCTGTGCAGTGCCCTCGAACAAGCGGCCGCAGCCGAGCGCGAACAGCGTATCGCCGACAAAGGCGACTTTGTCGCTTTCGAACCAATAAGCTATGTGGCCGGAGGTGTGACCGGGCACGTCGAACACGCGCGCAACCGACGAACCGACTTCAACTCGGTCGCCCTCACCAACCGACACGTCGATGCCAGGGATTTTTGCTGCTTCGGCACGCGG
Organism: Alphaproteobacteria bacterium; assembly: GCA_049288095.1. Classification (GTDB taxonomy): domain Bacteria; phylum Pseudomonadota; class Alphaproteobacteria; order CAWBKL01; family CAWBKL01; genus CAWBKL01. The sequence goes on from JBAQHC010000253.1 coordinate 14,740, forward strand.
GCCGATAATCGTGCAGCCCGTCTTTTCCTTGATCGCAAGATTTCCGCCCGCATGATCGAAATGATGATGCGTGTTGAGGATATGCGTGATGCGCCAGCCCTTCTTGCCGGCTTCGTCGAGAATGCGTGCGGCGTCAGGCGTATCGACCGCCGCGGTTTGCCCCGAGGCACGGTCGTGAATGAGATAGCCGTAATTGTCCTTGAGGCAGGGAAATTGATGAATCTCGAGCGGCATAATTCTCTCCGTAGCCGGACCTCATCCTTCGACAGGCTCAGGATGAGGTAGATAGATATAGAGACCTCATGGTGAGCTTGTCGAACCATGAGCCGAGCCAAGGATGAGGGCAACCCGCGCCCATGCACACGGACATTGCCGATCTCCGAAGCTTCTATCGCACCACGCAAGGCGAGGTGGTGCGACGGCTGCTCGCGGCCGAGATCCGGCGGTTTTGGGGCGATCTCTCGGGCCTTGAGATTGCGGCGGTCGGCTATGGCGCGCCCTATGTGCGCGCGTTCTTGGATGAGGCCGCGCGGGTCACCGTTCTTGTGCCGGCCGCGCATGGGGTCGGTCCCTGGCCGCCCGGCCGCGCCAATCTGACGGCGCTGGTCGAAGAGCACGCACTGCCGATCCGCGATCAGACGATCGATCGTTTGCTGCTCGTTCATTCGATTGAGCTATCGGAGGAGTTGCCTCGGCTCATGGATGAAGTGTTTCGGGTGCTGAGGCCGATGGGCCAAGTGCTGGCAATTGCGCCCAACCGGCGCGGCACTTGGGCATCGAGCGAGGCAACGCCCTTCGGAACCGGGCGTCCGTTTACGCGCCGCCAACTTGCGCATCTTCTTGAGGAAAGCCAGTTCACAGTCGAAGGGTGGAAGCACGCAGTGTTCGTGCCGCCATTTTCGGGCCGCTCTTTCTTGCGCACCGCCGATGCATGGGAGCGCGTCGGTAGCATCTTCTGGCCGGGCTTTTCCGGACTTCTCGTGATGCTGGCGACCAAGCAGATCTACGGGCTCAAGGCGAAGCGCCGCCCATTCCGCTTATTGCAGGCAATCCCCGAGCTTCTGCCCTCAGGCGCCGGTGTTCCCGCGCCGACGCCGCAATAGCTAGCTGGCGCTCAGGAGGAACAGCACTTCCTCCGCCATCAAATTCGACCACGCGCTTTGCGGGATCACCTCGCGCGTGCCTGGCCGCGCCCCGTGCCATACTGAGAAGCTGCGCTCGATGCGCACGTTCATGTCGCGGCACAGAGTCTCAAAGTCCGCGAGCGTGCACTGGTGAATGTTCGGTGTCTCATGCCAGCTATAAGGGAGCGCATTGGTGCGCGGCATCCGGCCGAGAAAGAGCAAGCTCAAGCGCATGCGCCAATGCGCGAAATTCGGAAACGAGACGATAGCGTGCTTGCCGATGCGCAGCATTTGCTTGAGCACATTGGCCGGCGCCCGCACTTGTTGGATCGTCTGCGAGAGAATCACATAATCAAACGCGCCGTCGGGATAACCGGCAAGATCGGTGTCGGCGTCGCCTTGGATAACTGAGAGGCCGCGTGCAACGCATTTGTTCACGCCCGCCTGGCTTATCTCGATGCCGCGCCCGTCAACACCGCGTTCACGCGCCAAAAGCTCGAGAAGGGCACCATCTTCACAGCCGACTTCGAGAACCCGTGCGTTGTCCGAAACCAGCGTTGCGATGAGCGCGAGGTCAGGACGGGTGGCGGCCAGCTGGGGGCGTATTGGCGGTTCCGCGTTCACCGGGCCCCTCGCGCGCGGGCGGCTGAGTCGATGAAGCCGCGGATCGTTGCATCGAGCTCCGGCTCTTCAAGCAAGAAGGCGTCATGTCCCTTGTCGCTTGCGATCTCGACAAAGCTGACATTGGCGGCAACCGCATTGAGCGCGTGCACGATCTTGCGGCTTTCAGGTGTTGGAAACAGCCAATCCGAGGTGAAGGAGACGAGGCAAATCCGCGCGCGCGTATTCTTGAAGGCGCCTGCGAGCACGCCGCCCGCCTCGGTTTCAAGATCGAAATAGTCCATTGCGCGGGTGATGTAGAGATAAGAATTGGCGTCGAACCGGTCGACGAAGCTGATGCCTTGATGGCGCAAATAGCTTTCGACTTGGAAATCGGCATCGAAGCCGAAAGTCAGCGCTTTGCGGTCTTGCAGGGAGCGGCCGAATTTCCGGTGCAGCGCCGTGTCCGATAAATAGGTGATATGCGCGGCCATGCGCGCAACCGCCAAGCCCTTCTCGGGGCTTGCGCCAGTGCCGTAATAGTCGCCGCCTTGCCAGTTCGGGTCTGCCATGATCGCCTGGCGCCCGACCTCGTGAAACGCAATGTTTTGGCTGGTGTGGCGTGCCGCGCCCGCAATCGGAATTGCCGAGGACACGCGGTCGGGATGCGCTGACACGAATTGCAAAACTTGCATCGCGCCCATCGATCCGCCGATCACCGAGAGAAGCTTTCCGATGCCGAGGTGATCGATCAACATGATCTGTGCACGGACCATATCGCCGATGGTAATCACTGGAAAACGCATGCCGTAAGGCTTGCCGGTTTCGGCTTCGATGAAGCCGGGGCCGGTCGAGCCCATGCAGCCGCCGATCACATTCGAGCAGATGACGAAATATTTGTCGGTGTCGATAGGCTTGCCTGGCCCCACCATGCGCGCCCACCAGCCGGGCTTGCCGGTTACCGGGTTTTGGGAAGCAAGGTGCTGATCGCCGGTCAGCGCATGACAAATGAGGATGGCGTTGTCCTTCCCTGGCGAAAGCCGGCCATAAGTCTTGTAGGCGATGGTAAGCGGCCCGAGCTTGCCGCCGCCATCGAGCGCAAGCGGCTGCGAGAGAGGAAAAACCACAACCTCGCTCGCTTCGAGCGAGCGCCGGGCCACCGCGGGGCCCGCATCTGGGCAGCGGTCGAGGCTCTCGGTCGAAGCGGCGATTGCGTCTTCCATCGGCTTGCTAGGTAGAAGCGAAGTGGCCCCACGTCAATGAGACGGCTCATGGGCGCGGGACCGCCCAAGTTGAATCGCGGGCCCACGCGTGATTATTGTGGCGCCCTTTTGTGAAGGCTGCCCACCTATGGCGAGCAACAATCCCCCGCGGCCCCGGGCCGGCATTTTGGAGATCGAGCCCTATGTTGCGGGCCAATCTTCCGTTCCCGGAAGAAACCGCGTCATCAAGCTGTCTTCGAACGAGACGCCGCTCGGCCCTTCGCCTTCGGCGATAGAGGCCTTCCGCGCCGCGGCTGCCGACCTTTACTCATATCCGGAAGGGTCCGGCCACGACCTGAGGGCCGCGCTCGCCCGCAAATATGGGCTCGAGGCTGAGCGCATCGTGCTCGGCAACGGCTCCGATGAGATTTTGACCCAGCTCGCCCAAGCCTATCTTGCGCCCGGTGATGAATCGGTCGCGACCGAGCACTCATTTCCGATCTACCGCATCGCGACGCTCGCGGCGAATGCGCGCTCAGTGCTCGTGCCCAACCAGGACAACTGCACCGACATCGATGGGCTCATCGCAGCGCTCACGCCGCGCACGCGGATTGTCTTCGTGTGCAGCCCAGACAACCCAAACGGCACTTTCGTTCCGAAAGCCGAGCTTGAGCGCCTGCACGCGGCTCTGCCTTCGGATGTGCTTTTGGTCGTTGACGGCGCTTATGCGGAATACGCTCGTGCCGAGGATTATTCGCCCGGTGAATTTCTCGTTCGCCGCGCCGAGAATGTGGTGATGACGCGCACCTTCTCGAAAATCTATGGCCTCGCCGCGATCCGCATTGGCTGGGCCTATATGCCGCCTGCCATAGCCGAAGTCATCAACCGCATTCGCCTGCCGTTCAACACCAACCGTCCGGCGCAAATGGCGGCGCTTGCCGCGCTCGGCGATGAAGCGCATTTCAAAACTGCCTATGTGCACAATGCGAAGTGGCTGCCGTGGCTCGAAAGCGAAATCGGCAAGCTCGGCGTGCGCGTTGTGCCGAGCCAGGGCAATTTCCTGCTTTTGGATTTCGCGCCGTTTGGCGAAGGCGCTGCGCTTGCAGCAGATGGCGCGCTTAAGAATGAAGGCTTGATCTTGCGCACGCTCGTCAATTATGGCTTGCCCAATTGTTTGCGCTTGACGATCGGCCTCGAAGAGGCAAATCGGTCTGTTGTGCAGGCGCTGGCGAAATTTCTGTCCAGCCGGAAGGCGAAATGAGCGCAGTTCTCTACGATAAGATCGCTTTGATCGGTTTGGGATTGATCGGCGCGTCGATCGCGCTTGCTGCACGCGAGCAAAAGCTCGTTAAGGAAATCGTCGGCTATACGCGCCGGCCCGAAACGCGCGCAATTGCCAAGTCGCTCAACATCGCCGACACCTATCCTGAGAGCGCCGCGGCGGCTGTTGAAGGTGCCGACCTCGTTGTGCTTGCAACGCCCGTAGGGTCGTTCGCCGACCTTGCGCGGGAGATCGGCCAGCGCTTGAAACCGGGTTCGACATTGACCGATGTCGGCGGCGTCAAGACGGCGGTTGTACGCGATGTTGGGCCTCACGTGCCGCCGGGCGTTCACTTTGTGCCTGGCCATCCAATCGCCGGCACCGAGAATTCAGGACCCGCGGCGGGTTTTTCCACTCTGTTTCAAGGCCGCTGGTGCATCCTAACTCCCGCACGCGACGCGGAAGAGGCGGCGGTTCAGAAGCTCGAGGCCTTCTGGCGGGCGCTCGGCTCGTCGGTTGAGAAAATGACGCCAGAGCATCACGATCTCGTGCTCGCGATCACCAGCCACGTGCCGCATTTGATTGCCTACAACATTGTGAAGACGGCGGCCGACTTGGAGAAAGTCACCTCCTCTGAAGTCATCAAATATTCTGCCGGCGGCTTCCGCGATTTCACACGCATTGCAGCCTCAGATCCGGTGATGTGGCGTGACATCTTTCTCAACAACAAGGAAGCAGTGCTCGAAATGCTCGGCCGCTTCAACGAGGACCTTACGGCGCTTCAGCGCGCGGTGCGCTGGGGCGATGGCGAGACACTGGAGAAAGTGTTCACGCGCACCCGCGCGATCCGCCGTCAGGTCATCGAAGCCGGCCAGGAAACCGCCGAGCCCGATTTCGGCCGCCACAGCAAGGACAGCCCGAAGAAATGAGCCATAGCCAACAACGTCATCCCGTGCGCACTGCGGCACAAAGTGACGCAGTGCAGACACGGGATCCCGGGTCGTGCAGTGGATCCCGGATCTGCGAAGCAGCACTCCGTGCTGCATCGCGTCCGGGATGACGGCCTAGCCGGTGACGCGTCTCTAAGAATACACCGCGCTTTAAGTACCTTCCCCTAGCTTTGCTCCATGAGCCTGCTCACGGGCATTGTCGCGGCAATCCTGCCGATTCTTATTACGCTCGCGCTCTTCGGCGCCGGCACAATCCTCGAGCGCCTGGCACCTGCCGAAAGAAATCAGCCCGAGCGAAACACGGCGCTCAATGTCGGCTACGCATTGCTGGTCGGCACGCTGGCGGCGGCGCTGAACCCGACGCTTGCAGTTGTTTCAGCCGTAATCGTGAACGGCTTAGGCGGCGGCCTGATCGCCCTGCCGTCGAACGGATGGTGGCTCGCGCTTTCCGCGATCATTTATTTGCTGACCGTCGATTTTCTGGAGTTCGCATTCCACCGTGCGCAACATGGTTTGCCGCTCTTATGGGCGATGCATTCGCTCCATCACAGTGATCCCTCCGTCAACGTAACGACGGCGACGCGAAACTTCTGGCTCGAGCTGCCGATCAAGGCGATCTTCGTTTATCCGCTCGCCGCACTCCTCTTCAAAGTGCCGCATGAAGTGCTTGCCATCTATTCGCTCTCGACCGTTTGGCACTATGTCAATCACTTGAACTGCCGATGGCAATTGCCGGTGCCGTGGTGGATCCTCAACAACCCCCAATTTCACCGCATTCATCACTCGGTGCTCGTCGAGCATCGCGACAAGAATTTTTCCGCCTATTTTCCCATCTGGGATGTGATCTTCGGAACGGCCGTCGCGCCCACGCGCGGCTCCTATCCCAAGACCGGCCTGGATACGGGAGAAGCACCTGGCGGGCTCGCCACAGCACTGCTCTGGCCGTGGCGGCATGCCATTCGCGCACGCTTGCCGTCATAGCGGGCGCCCGACGGCAGAGAGCGAGTCTCAGCTCTGACTGCGGCGGAAGAGACGGCCGCGGACAAGCTTCCAGAGCAGCGTCAATATCCAGAGCCCGATCGCGATCAGCGGAATCCAGGGCAAGGCCGAGACCACAAAGGTGAAGGCATCGGCGGTCGACTGGCCGAGCATTTCGCCGGCCTCGCTCCAGGCACGCGCAAGCGGCGAACGCACATTGGCGATTGTCGGCATCGCTGACAGCGACACGTTCAAAACTTCAGTGTCGACGCGCAAATTAAGCTGCTTCTGCGAGGCGGTGAGCTCTTCGATCTGGCTTTGCACCTCGGAGAGCTTTTCCTCGATCTGAATCAGATCTTCAACTTTTGCGCCCGCATGTTGCGCAAGCGCGGTCAATCGGTCGCGATAATCCATCGCCTGCTTGAGGCGCCGGTCGCCATCGGCGATTGCGAAGGTCAAATCCTCGGCGTCGGTCGTCGCTTGCGTGAGGATCGGCTGGCCTTTGTCTTCGCCCGGCAATGGCGAGAGAAGCTCCGACTCGAACTTCGCGATTTGATCGTGCGGCAACCGCACGCCAATCTCGGCCGAAGGCGGCGAGGAGGTTTGCGCATCGCCAAGCTGAATTGAGGCGTGGGTCAGCGCGCAGTGGAGCGCCGCATTGTTGAGGCATAGATCACGCGCACGTTCGAAGCGCGGCTTCACTTTGTCCGGCGCCATTTCGAGCGCCATGGAATGCGTGTAGGCGAGCTTGGGCTTTTCTTCGTCGGCCTGAATGCGCGAGCCAGTTACGGTCACTTCGGACGCCGGCAGCGGCGCAGGCGCCGCTGCATCCATCGCCATGATGCCGGCTGCCCGGCCCGCCACAAGCTTGGCGCTCGGAGGTGTCGATGTGCTTTCGGTTTTTTGTCCGCACGCAACAAGCGCGAGCGCTATAGCGAGCGCCGCGCCAATTTTCGCAAGGCTTTTCATTGGTGTTTCCCCATCGCGAGAGTGCGCCCGATGGTTTCAAGCATTCACGGCATTAAGGCGGTTTTTGGGAACCTTGGTGTCGGAATGCGCCTCGGCTTCCAGCCGCGCGCTCGCACTCTCGATGCGCTCCTCGAGCTCTGTCATGAAAGTTTTGCGATCAAGCCCAGGGGCAATCGGCGGCAAGAACTCGACTGTTATCAGGCCCGGCGAGCGCATAAGCCCGTGTGCTTGCCAAAAAAGGCCGGAATTGAGCGCCGCCGGTATGCACGGAATGTTGAGCTGCCGATACAAAAGCGCAATGCCCGGCTTGTAATCCGGCGCCGCGCCCGGCAATTGCCGCGTGCCTTCGGGGAAGATGATGATTGGCCGGCCATTGCCCAGCGCCACTTCGGCTTGGCGCGCAAGCTCTTTGATCGCGCTCGGCCCGTCTTCCCGATCGACTGCGATCATTTCCATGATGCGCGCATACCAACCATAAATCGGCAACGCGAGTAGCTCTCTCTTCAAGACAATCGCCGGCTCATCGAAAATCGTCATGAAGAACAAAGTTTCCCACATTGCCTGATGTTTGCAGGCGATGAGCACCGGGCCGGCTTTTGGAACGTTCTCCAAGCCGCGCACCTGATGGCGCACGCCGCAAATGATACGAACACCCCAGACGCCGAGCCGCGCCCACAAATGCGATGCGGCAGCGGCGGCTTTTCGCCCGGTGAGCAGCACGCCGGGCAAATAGATGAGCCCCACGAGCGCCATCATCAGGTAAAGATACGCGACGAAGAGCAGAGAGCGAACGAGCCGCATCAGGCGAGTCCGATCGCAGGACCGATGCGCGCGAGCGACAAAAGATACTTGGTGTATTCGCTGGCGAGCAGACCCGTGGTGCCTGGATGCATCCACCAGCGTTCGAGCACGACCTCGCGAGGGCTGACCGGATAGGCGATCAGAACCGCGGCCGGCAACGCCTTGTGAAATTCGAGCAGGGTTCGCGGTGTGTGATAATTCGCGGTGACGACGATGAGCCGGCGATAGTCATGTGCATTCGCCCATTTGGCAGCTTCGAGCGCATTGCCGCGCGTGTTGCGCGCTTCGCGGCCAAGGTCGACGCAGCATTCGAACAATGTCTTGGTGCCGATCGTGACCCCGCTCAGATCCTCGGGCCGCGTCTCCGGATGAACGCCACTGATGAGAAGCCGCTTGGCTTGTCCGCGCTGCAAAAGCGCGATGGCCGCGTTGAGCCGGTCGGCGCCGCCGGTCAACACGACGATGCCGTCGGCCATCGGACTTTCGGGCGGCTTGAGCGCGCGTACCTTGCCGACGAAAGTCAGGAGCCCGCCGAGCCAGACACAGGCCAGCGTGACCGCAAGGAGCGAGCCCACGCGCACCAGCCGGTGCACGGGTCCCTTCACTTGCAAAGCTCGCTGCGCCAATTGGGCCATGAACGAACCATTGAGCCTTGATTATAGCGCCGGTAGAGCGGCCTTTCCCAGAATCACCCGGAGCCCTTTAAGGCATGGTTTCGAGCGCCCGCAGCACGGTCAAGCGGGCTGTGATGGTCGCAACGATTGCGGCAGCAATCGGCACGAGCAAGAGGCCGAAAAGCGCCACCGGCGAGAGGGACAGCCGCGGCACGAGCGAAAGCCCCTCGGCGTCTCCACCGGCGCTGGTCATGAAATGAACGACCAGCAGTGTGACGAACGCAAGCAAGAGGCCCATAATGCCCGCTCTGAGGCCAAGACGTGAAAAGTGACGCTCGAACTCCGCGGCGATGAACTCGCCTTGCGCACCCGAGAAATGCAAAATCTCCACAATGCTGGCGTGAGTCATGAGGCCGGCGCGCGTTGCGAACACCATGATTGCCATCGCTGCCGTGAGAACGAGCGCCAGCACCGTTAGGCTGATTGCGGTAAGCGAGCGCGACACTGCGATCAGTCGCGCCGTCCAGCGCGTGTGATCGTCGACGGTGGCGCCCGGCACGGCTTTGTTGAGATCGCGCTGCAATTTGTCGAAATCAACTTTGCTGCGCTCGGTGAGCTTGACGTCGATCAGCGCAGGCAGCGGCAATTCCGGGCCGAGCACGAGATTGCCGAGCCACGGTTGCAACAGCTTCGATGTGTCCTTGGCTTGAAGCGCATTCGCCGAGCCGATGCCGGGCGTCTTGCGCAGAATATTGAGCGCCGCGTCGATCGCGGATTGCGGCACCGGCCCGTCTTCCGGCGGCTTGATCTGAACCGTGACGGTGTTGGATATGCTGCTCGTCCAGGCCTGCGTTGCAGTGGTGATCGAAATGCCGGCCCACACGGCGAGGCAGGCGAGGTAGCTCATGATCGTCATGACGATGACGAGCGCCGTGCCGGTGGTGCCGCGCCGGGGCAGCGCGGCGGCACCGGGATTTCCACCGCCGAAAAACGGCATGAGAATCGCGCGCCACATCAAGAAGCTCCCTTGCCGGCGCCGGCGCTGGCCGTCCAGTTTCCAAGCCGCGCGGAAGGCGGCTCAAGGAGTTGCAGGTGCCCGTTCTCAAGCCGGAGCTCGGGCGCGTCGATCAGCTCCACGAGGCTCCGGTCGTGGGTTGCGATCACGACGCTCGTACCCAGCCGGTTAAGCTCTGCGAAGAGGTAGAGGAGGCGACGGCCGATTTCGGCGTCGACATTTCCGGTCGGCTCGTCGGCCAGGAGCAGGTCAGGCTTGGCGACCACTGCCCGGGCGATCGCCACGCGCTGTTTCTCTCCGCCCGAAAGTGAATCGGGCGTTGCGTCGATGCGTTGACCGAGCCCTACCCAGTTCAAAAGCTCTTTCACGTCTCCCGCGTAGTCTTGCTCGCGGAAGCCGGCGATCCGGAGAGGCAGCGTGACATTTTCATAGGCCGTGAGATGGTCGATCAGCCTAAAGTCCTGAAATACAATGCCAATTCGGCGCCTGAGCGACGGCAATTCGCGCGCCGGAAGCTGAGAAATATCGTAGCCGAACAGCTTGACCGTGCCGCGCGTGGGCCTAAGGCCCAAAAACATGAGGCGCAGCACAGAGGTCTTGCCTGCGCCCGAGCGCCCGGTCAGGAAGTGGAACGACCCCGGATCGAGTGTAAAGGATATGTCGTGGAGAACCTCGGGCCCGACATCATAACGAAGCCCGACATTTTCGAAGCTCAACACTTTGGGCGGTCCGTCGTGATACCCGAGCCCTTGCGTGAAATGACATGCTCGCGCACAAAATGCCTGCGCCGCTGGTTAATGCCAAGTCGCGTTTCGGCCGCGCGTGGGGAAGTTAGATGATTATCACGTGCCCGGCCTGCGCGACACGTTACAATGTCCCAGACAATACGGTTGCGGAGCGCGCCCGCAAGGTGCGCTGTGCAAAATGCTCGCACGAATGGTTGATCGAGCCGCCATCGGCGGAAGCTGCGGGCGAGCCCGAAGCTGCCGAGTCGAACGCACCGGCTGAGGTAGAACAGAGTGAGGTGGCTCAAGCCGCAGCTGCCGAGCCGGAGGCCGCTGAAGCTGAAGAAGCGGCGCCGGCGAAGGGGCCGATTCGTCTCAGCACAGACCGGCGCCGGCCCATCCGAGATTTGCGCGCGCGCCGCTCGGCTGCCGATGCGGTTTCAGCATTTGTTTTCGCTCTGCTGCTCCTCGGCGCGCTTGCTTTCGTGATGATTCAATGGCGCGTCGAGATCGTGCGCGCTGTGCCGATGATGGCTTCGGTCTATGGCGCGGCCGGCATTCCTGTGAATGCCATCGGCATCGAGATTCACCAGAAGGGCTGGCAGATCGCGCAAGAGAACGGCCTGCCGGTGCTGACGGTCAACGGCACGATAACCAATATATCGGGGCGCGGCGTCGCGGTTCCGCCGATCGAGCTCATCTTGCGCGACGACAAGCAACGCGAGCTTTATCATTGGCAGGTTGAATTGAGCGCGAAACATCTGAGCCCAGGCGAATCTCAGCCGTTTCAGATCGTGAAGGAAAGTCCGCCCTTGGAGGCCCATGACGTCGAAATCCGATTCGCTCCGGGCCCCTGAGCCGCGCGCGCGGGGCAAGGCACCGGA
>JBAQHC010000254.1:0-1518 GCA_049288095.1 Alphaproteobacteria bacterium
CCTATCATGTGCATTATCGACACGTCCACGGAAGTGAACTTTCGCACTTTTGGCTTGAGTAACTTGGATGTGGGATAGACAAGAACGTGCCAATCTTCGGTAATACCTCATGATATTGGCAAGTCCAAATGCGAGAATTGATTGGTTCTGGACGTTGGTAGCGGCCGGTTATGCTTGCCCATGGCAGGATCAGGATGTGCAAGGAAGCCGCTTATGTCCAAGCAACCCAATTCGCAAAGTCCAACGCCCCAGGGCGAGGCTTGGCCTCTGGAGTTCTTCGCCTGCCCCAACCCGGACTGTGCCGCCTTCAATGTCTTCGGGGCCGGCAATCTGTCGGTCGCCGAGCGGATGGGCAAGCACAAAGCGATCCGTCGACTGTACTGTAATGTCTGCCAGGGGCGGTTCAGCGAACGCCAAGGCTCGCTGCTGCAATACAGCAAGTTGCCCCTACAGGCGGTGGTTCGGATCATCAAGTGTCTGGGGCACGGTTGTTCCATCGAGGCGACCGCCGATATCTGCGAGGTCGATGCCCGCACGGTGCAACGACTGTTGGAGCGGGCCGGCCAGCGTGCCCAGGACTTCCACCGGCTACAACTGGACAAGCTCACCCAGCCCCTGGAGGCGGTCCAGATGGATGAACTGCACGGACGAGTCTTCGGCCGGGAGGAAAAAAAGGGGCCCTGCCTTCGGCTCCCCCGCCGCCTGTGGGACGTCGCTCGGCGGGTCGCACCTGGATTCATGCGGCGTTGGAGGTCAAGAGTCGATTCTTGATCGACCTGCGGGTCGGTCCGCGGACGCTGGCTCTGGCGGTGGCGTTGGTCACTTCGGTGGCCGTCTGTTGCCTGGGACGAGCCTATCCCTTGCTGCTGATCGACGACCACCTGCCGTATCCGGCGGCCATCCTGCAAGTTTTCGGGCTGATCCGGCATCGCCGCCGACGACGCGGACGGGGCCGCAAACGCCATCCGCGTCTGAAGCCGCCGCCCGGCTTGTGGGTAGGCGTGGTGAAGAAGGTGCGCGATACGCGAGGCAATCTGCTGAAAGTCACACGCCACGCGTTGTTTGGACGCAAAAGGGACATCGAGCAGCGGATTCGCCAGTTGGGCATTGGCACACGCATCCACACGGCACATCTGGAACGGTGCAACGGCACACTGCGTACGCAGCAATCCAGTCGCCTGGGCCGTCGTACCCGCAACGGCTCTCGCCGGACGGCGTTGCTGGGCTGTGCCCTGTGGCTGTGGCGAGACCTGTACAACTGGACGCGGGTGCATGGTTCTTTGGCAGGGCGCACTCCCGCGATGGCGTTGGGCTTGGCCCGGGAGGTCTGGACGGTGGTGTCCTATGTGTGTCACCCTGTCCACGTCAGCGACCTCCAACGGGACATCTGGGCCGAGGAGCGCAACGCCGCGCAAGAGTCGGCCTTGGATCGCTATCTTCGCAAGAAAACCTTACCAACATGATGGGGCACTACCAGATTTTGAATTTGAGATTTCCCCGCTCTGGTCCTCTATGGCC
>JBAQHC010000255.1:0-7816 GCA_049288095.1 Alphaproteobacteria bacterium
AGTTACACAGCGGCCGCGAAGCGATGGAGCTGGCGATTACGGAGATGCGCGTCGCCGGCGATGTACTGCGCAATTGCTGGTACGATGTTGCAAGTGAATTTGAAGCTTGCGCTCGCGACAACATGCACAGCGTTGAAGAGCAGTTGAAGCAATCCCGCTCCGCCGAACATCGGGCCAAGACCGGTCCTATGCCTGCACCGCGCGCGAAGGCTGCGGCCGCAGAGTAATCGGGAAGGCAAGACAATGAAAATGGCGGGCCAACTTCGGCCCGCCGTCTTCGCCTCGCGAACCTTTCACGCGGCGTTCTTGAGGAGCATCATCCCGGCCGCCGTGTTCGAGATCGGAATGTGATAGTTGCTGTGCAGCTCCGTCACTTTCCCGGTAAGAGCGCCACGCATCGCAAGCCACATTAGGAACTCGGCGCCTTGCGAGCCTGCCTCGCGAACGAGCTCCCGTGCGGTTATGTGCGTAAGCGACTCCGGATCGCTAACAAGCTTCTCCATGCACATGAGGTCGAACTTCTTGTTGATGAAGCCAGCGCGCTCACCATCGAGCTGATGCGATAACCCGCCTGTGCCGACCACGACGACCTTGATATCCTCCGGATAGGATTCAATGGCCCGGCCAATCGCTTGCCCCAGCTTGTAGCAACGCGCTGGGCTCGGCAGCGGATGCTGCACGGTGTTGATGCAAACCGGGACCGTTTTCATCTTGGCTGCATTCTCCTGGAACAGGAGCTGCATCGGTACGACATAGGCGTGGTCGACCTTCATCTCCTGGCAAGTTGTTATGTCGAACTCGTCATCGACGAGGCTTTCGACGATGTGCCAGGCGAGTTTGGGATCGCCGGTAAACGGTGCCAATGTGGGCAAACCCCAGCCCTCGTCCTCGTTGGTCAATTGCTCCGCGGTCCCGACTGCGAAGGTCGGCATCTTGTCGAGGAAGAAGTTAAGCCCATGATCGTTGTAGATCATGACCGCAACGTCCGGCTTGACCTCGGCGAGCCATTTGCGTACCGGCGGAAAGCCGTCGAAGAAGGGCTTCCAATAAGGGTCCTGTTCAAGATGCTTGGCAATTGCGTTGCCGATCGCAGGAATGTGCGAGGTGGTGATGCCACCGACGATATGCGCCATGATTTGCCTCCCTCGTATTCGTTATTGCGCTTGATCGAGCAGCATCTGCTTGAACGCCTCGACGCTCATGCCGGTCTGTTGCGCGCCAATGTCCTGCACGTTGAGGCCGAAAATGCCGGCAAACTTGGCGAGGTAGTAAATGTTGCCGCCGGCTGCGAGGAGCTCGAGCACATTGCGGTGCTTGATCGCTACGCGCTGCTGTTCGTTTAGGCCGAACTTGGCGCAGTAAGCATCTTCGTTGCCTTTGAATTCCTCGCGATTCTTGGCCGAGTTGAAGGAAAAGCACATCCGATTGAGCGCGTATCCCTTCATCGCTTGGCCGCCGTCGAAGACGACCGTGCCGGGGATCTGTTCCTTCCGCTTGAGCACCTTAAGCATCGATGACCTCCCTTTTCCGGTTTCGACGCAACGGTAACAGTTTAGGCCTAGGCTTCCAGAAAATATACAGATGGATTATCAGGTATCTCATGAATAGTTTCGATGGATCAGGCGTCCTGGAGCTCGATGGCCGGAGCCTTCAGGTCTATCTCGCGGTGCTTGAAACCGGCTCGGTGACGGCAGCGGCGGCGCAGCTAGGCGTTACGCAATCGGCCGTGAGCCATACGCTCGAGAAGTTGCGCGGGCTCCTACATGATCCCCTGTTCGTTAAGTCCGGGCGGGGCGTTGTAGCGACCGCCCATGCCCAGGCGCTAGGGGAGCCCGCGCGGCGGTTGCTCGACGATATGCAGGCACTGGCGCGCGGTTCCCGCTTTGATCCGGCAACGGCCGCGATTCATCTTGCCATCGCAGCGAATGATTTTCAGCGCGATCTTTTGTTACCGTCATTCCATGCGCGCGTTTCGGCACGGGTCAAGCGGCTCAGTATCGAAATCATTCCATCGGAGGCGCCGAGCGCCGAGATGCTGCGCGAGCGGCATGCCGATCTCGTCATCACACCGCGCCCGCCCGAAGGTACCGATATTCTTCAGAAGCGCCTGCTCGTCGACAAGGTCGCGTGTTTCTATGACGCGAGAGCTCGCGAGCGGCCGCGGTCGCTCAAGGATTACCTTGCCGCGCGGCATGTCGCTGTCGTCTACGAGGGCGGGCGGAAGACATTGTTCGATCAGGAAATCGAGTGGGTTGCGGGCTTGCGTGAAATGAGCGTGACCGTTCCGAATTTTTCCGGCGTGGCCGCTTTCTTGGAGGGCTCGACGATGATTGCGAGCCTGCCCAGCCTTATGCGCACCGGCATCATGCGCGGCTTCGGCATGTCGCCGCTGCCCTGCAAGATAAGCCCGCTCCCCATGTATATGGTTTGGCATCGCCGGGATCTCGAAGACCCGGCGAGCCGCTGGCTACGCGATGAGCTGGAAGCCACCGCCCATGAGGTCATGGCGGGGGTCAAAAGTGGCCCCTAACTGCCTGATTCGCTGGGATCTCCGTAGCCGTACGGAGGCCTTGCTTTGATTTACGTCAAGGCTGCGAGGGCGCGTGCCAAATAGCTTGCGGGCGAGGTTTCTCGCCCTATCGGCTCTGACATGTACCAGCATATTCTCATCGCAACCGACGGATCGGTCCTTGCCAATCAGGCGCTCGAGCATGGCGTCGAGTTGGCCAAGGCTGTCGGCGCACGCGTTTCCGTTGTCACCGTCATTCCTCCCATATCGGCCTATGGATGCAGGTCCGATTTCGAGGCCGTCGCGCTTGATTGCGCGCGCAAGATCGAGATCGCAGCAGACGATGTTCTCGCTAACGCGGAAGCCTTGATCAAATCGAATGGTCTTGAGGGTCAGACCGTAAAGGCGCGCGACAGTGAGCCGTCCCACGCGATTTTGAAGATGGCCCGTGAGCGAGGCGCCGATCTTATTGTCACGGCCCCGCACAGCCGCCCTCGGATACCGACGGCCACTCTTGGTGGTGAAATGATCAATGTGCTCAGCCACAGCAACATTCCGGTGCTCGTCTATCGCGAGCGGCGGGGCGTTGCCGCCCAAGCGAATTCGATTGCGTAGGAGAAGAAGATGACGCCCATCGAACTTGGTCTCATTGCCCTCTTTGTTGCGGCCTTCCTGGTATTCATGCTGACGCTCTTCCTTGTCACTTGGTATGTCGAGAAAGATGCGGCCCCCATGCCCACCAAATCTGCTCGTCACGGCCAGAGCGCCGCTCCTGGTTCGGTACGCCACGCTTGAGGCGTTACCGGAGGCCCTCGCGCTAGCTGTGGCCCGGTTCGTCCGGCGCTCGCTCTCCTCCTGACGCGTTTGCACGCCGAGCCTGCTTCTTTTCGCCCGGCGTAACGAAGACAAAATGACGGGAGCAGATGAACCCCCAAGCGAGCGTTGCCGGAATCGACATGAGCTTGGCGATAACCGGACTGGTGAAACCTACAAAGAAATGAACAAGCGCCGTGGATAGCGCGAGGGCCGCTAAGTTGACGATCGCAAAGCGCACGAACTGAGCGAGTGTGCGGTGGCGATAAATGGATTGCCTGAACGTGATGTTCCGATTCAGGATGAAGGAAGCGCAGATCGCAATTGAGTAAGAGCAGATATTGGCCGCAGCGGGCAGCCAGTGAGCCGCGCCGACCAGGGCCATGAACACGGCAAAGTCCGTTGCCGTATTTGCCACCCCGACATACGCAAACAGGAGAAGCCTGGGCGGTCTTAGGGCAGCAGGTGCCTCTCCGGGTGGAGCTGAAATCAAGGCGCATATCCAAATGTTCAGAATTAGGACGAGACTGCCGCGGAATTCCTAAGAAATTGGCGCCGAAATCTTTACGGGTTGGAGGCTAGGCTCTCGTGCAGCAAAGCCGCCGCCGTAGGTTTCATGCAGCTTTCGCCCACTCCGCTCGAACGCCGTAAGTCGCCTTTTGTTTCCCTCGTTGTCCCGATGTTCAACGAGGAGGAGGGGCTTAAGACTTTTTTTGCGCGTGTCTATGAGGTCATGGCCAAGATCGGCGCCGATTACGAAATCGTTGCGGTCGATGACGGTAGCCGCGACGGCACGCTCGCAGGGCTCAAGACGCAAAGGGCTGCGGATCCGCGCATCAAGATCGTCGCGCTCAGCCGAAACTTCGGTAAAGAGAACGCGATGACCGCCGGCATTGCCTACGCTCAGGGCGATGTCGTGATTCCAATCGACGCGGACCTGCAGGATCCGCCGGAATTGATTGCGCAGTTCTTGGAGAAATATGCGCAAGGCTACGACATGGTCTATGGCGTGCGCCAATCGCGCGACAGCGATAGCGCCGGCAAACGGCTTACCGCAGGCAGCTTCTACCGCGTGTTCAATCGCCTCGCGCGCAACAAGATCCCGGAAAATGCCGGCGATTTCCGCTTGATGGATCGCGCGGTTGTGGATGCCTTCAAGGCGTTGCCGGAGCGGAACCGGTTTCTCAAGGGTCTATTCGCTTGGGTGGGATTTAAGTCGACCGGCATCCCGTTCGACCGGCAGGAGCGCGAAGCCGGCACGACGAAATTCAACTATTGGCGTTTATGGAACTTCGCGCTTGATGGAATCACGAGCTTCTCGACTGCGCCCTTGCGTTGGTGGGGCTATATCGGGCTTTGCGTGGCCGCCCTGTCGTTCTTGTTTGCGTTCTCTTTGATTTTGCAGGTGCTCATCTTCGGCCGCGATGTTCCCGGCTATGCCTCGATCATGGTCGTCGTCTTGTTTCTCGGTGGCATGCAACTCTTGTCGCTCGGGATCATCGGTGAGTATCTCGGCCGTCTTTATATGGAGAGCAAATCGCGTCCGAATTTCATTGTGCGCGAGGCTGAGGGCTTTGAGCCGAAAGCGCAATCGCATGGCGAGATCGACATTGCCGCTCGGGCCCGCGCGCTGATGGAGGCAAGCCGCGCCGGCATTCCAATCGAGAACCAATTCGATTGGCCGCAGCGCACAACGCGAGGCTGAGCGCGCCCGCCGCCCCTATACAACGCCGTCGCCTAAAGGTAAGCCTCGCGCTCTTTGCGGCTCGGGGCGGTCGTCCTTAATGCAAATGATCTTGGTACTGCTGCCGATTCTGGCGCCGGTGTTCATAACCGCTGCTGTCGGCTACGCCTTCACGCGCTGGGGCCCCGGCTTCGGCACGGATCTCATCGCCAAGCTCGTTGCCAATATTTTTGCGCCCGCGCTCATCTTCTCCACTTTCCTCTCGTCCAAGGCGGAGGTCGGGCGCATCCTTCTCGCCGGCGGTGCAGTCTTTGCCTGCATCCTGATCGCGGGCGCCATCGCCTATGCGCTGCTACGTGCGCTCAAGGCGCCCATCCGCACCTATTTGCCCGCATCGATGTTTCCCAATATCGGCAATGTCGGTGGCCCGGTCTGCTATTTTGCGTTCGGCGACGAAGGCCTTGCTTATGCGGTCGCGGCGATGGCTGCTGCCACCATCGGAATGTGGACGCTCGGTGCCTGGATCTCTTCCGGCTCGCTTTCGCCCCGGCGCGTCGCGACGACACCGCCCTTAATCGCGGCCGCGCTCGGCGTGATTGGTATGTTCGTGCATTGGCACTTGCCTAAATGGATGAGCAACAGCCTCGAACTGCTTGGCCAGCCGACCTTTCCGCTCATGCTGCTGGCTTTGGGCGCAAGCCTTGCGACGATGAAAGTGCACAAGCTTTCGCTCAGCATTGGCCTTGGCGCCTATCGTGTCATCGCCGGGACCCTGATAGGTCTTGCCATCAGCGAAGTGCTTGGTCTCAAGGGCGCGCTACGCGGGGTCGTGATCCTGCAATCGGGAATGCCCTCGGCCGTGTTCAATTACCTCTTTGCGCAAATCAACAATCGCCGCCCTGAGGAAGTTGCGAGCGTTATTGTCGCTTCGACTCTCATCAGCGCGGCGGCTCTGCCGCTGCTTGTCACGCTCGTTCTTGCTTTGCCCTAGCAAAGTTGCATGCGAGCGATCGATTTTGCAGACATGGCCGGCGTCACATTTCAGCGATGTAATTTTGATCGCAGCGGCCGTGTTCGGCTCTAAGCCACTGGATCGTTTTCCTTATTCGGCTCAACAGGGACCGGGAGCTTAATCTCTATCAAATTGATATAGTATTGACAATGCGCCGAACGCGGCAGATATTCGAATCGCTTCGACGCGACCAAATTTTTTGAGTTGGCGCGAAGCCGCGGGATTTGACGGGAGCAGCTTGCACCGCGTGACCAATGCTAAAGCGCCACGACGATGTGGGGTCGTGGGTTTCCCTTTTTAGAGGAACTACCTCATGACAAATGTGTTCGTAGCTCAAAAGAAAGAGCAAAACCAAAAACGTCACCCCAATGTCGCAACGCTGTGCTGTCCTCAGTGTTGAAGATCGCCTGAATCGCGAGGGCGTAGACCCCCGCACAGTCTGAATTAACCATTGAACCAGATTGAGCCGGCGCCTTCATTGAAGAGCCGGCAGAGGAGAGCTTCATGTCTGCCGAGAGCGTTCACAGCATCGGTGCGAAGGCGTTTATCATCGAAATCGGCGAAGTGGCTGCTGGATTGGCCGTGCGCGAGCGCGGCGGTTTCAGCTTCGTTGCGACGGACCGCCGCTTCAACGTGTTGGATGGCAGCAAGTTCAAGCGCATTCAGCAGCTTGAAAATGCAGCCCATAATGTATGGCGCGCGCACACGCCGCGATAGCTAGCGCCCATTGTCGTCATCCCGTGCGCACCGCGGCACGAAGTGACGCGGCGCAGACACGGGATCCAGGTGTCAAATGAGTAGATCCCGGATCTGCGAAGCAGCATTTTCATGCTGCATCGCGTCCGGGATGACGAATCGCGTTGATAATCGAGGTGCGTTACCGCTTCAGCCGCCAATCCGGAAGATCGGCGGCAGGCTCGCGCCTAACGCCGTTCGACAATGTGCCGAGCCCGGTGATTGTCACTTCGACCGGCCCATCGAACCGGCTGAGGTCGCCCGTGTGCAGCGGACGGCCGCCGGTTTTTCCGGCGCGAAATGCCGTGCCGAGCGAAATGACATCGCCGGGCTCGAGCGTCATGAAGCGTGAAACCCACGCCATCACTTCGGCATAAGTGTAAGTGTAGAAGCGCGTGTTGTCTTCGGTTAGAAGCTCGCCGCCGAGCGTGCATTTGACGTCGAGATTGGTCGGGTCCGGCACCGCATCGCGCGTCACGAGCCAAGGGCCCATCGGTCCGAAGCCATCGGTTCCCTTGTAGCGTGCGGCATAGGACAAGTGCTGCTCGACGCGCTCGACTTTGTCGGGATCATCCTTGGACGGATAAAGCGCGTAATAATGCACGCGGTCTTCCCCGCGCATGTCGTTGCCGGTGATGTCGTTCATGATCGTATAGCCGAACACGTAGTCATCGGCGTGGTGCGGGTCCAAATCCTTGCAGCGTTTCGAAATCACCAGCGCCAGCTCCGGCTCCGGGTGGAGGCGACGGTAATAAGGCCTGACTTCGATCGGCTGCTTGTGGCCGATCAGGCAAGTCGCCGGCTTCATGAAGATCATCGGATGTTGGGGTGCGCTGATTTTGCGATCGTCCGCGGCATTGTTGTTGATCGCTACACAAACGATCTTGCCAGGCCGGCGCACCGGCGGATGCCATATGATGTCGTCGATCGGGATACGCCGCGAAGGCGCGCGAAGCCCGGCGCGCGCTTCTTCGAGTGCCGTATGGCCGCCGGCGATGAGCGCATTCATGTCATCGAAGCCGAGCGGGGCGACGTGCCCTTCGTCGGCTTCGATGCCGACATG
>JBAQHC010000256.1:0-10512 GCA_049288095.1 Alphaproteobacteria bacterium
ATTGAGCTGGATCCAAACTGCCTATCTGATGGCCGAAGTCGTCGCGATCCCCTTGTCCGGCTGGCTAACGCGCGCGCTGTCGCTGCGCTGGTTGTTCGCTTCGGCTACTGCCATGTTTGGATTGGCAAGTCTCGGCTGTGCGCTGAGCGGCAACGCCGCCGCACTGATCGGCATTAGAGTCGTGCAAGGCGTTGCCGGCGGCATGCTCATCCCTTGCGTATTCACCGCGACGATTGCGATGTTTCCCGAGCGCTCGCGCGTTCTTGCGACGACGATTGCGGGCACTTTCGCGGTGCTCGCGCCAACCGTCGGCCCGACGCTCGGTGGCTATCTCACGCAATATTTCTCCTGGCACTGGATTTTTCTCGTCAATCTCGCGCCGGCTGCGTTGGTCACCGTGCTGGTATTCGGCTTCGTCCGCATCGGCCGGCCGGATCTGTCGCTGTTTCGCGCGCTCGATTATTTCGGCGTCGTGCTCGCAGCAATCTTTCTCGCAACGCTCGAGCTGCTCCTGAAACAAGGCCCCAGCCACAACTGGACCGGGACATTCGTTTTCAGCTTGTTCGCGATTTGCGCGCTCACATCTGCTAGCGCTGCCTGGCGCTGCTTCACGCAGCCCCACCCCTTCGTTGATCTCCGAAAATTTCGCGATTCGACATTTGCGATCGGCTCTGCCCTGAGCTTCGTGTTCGGCGCGGGGCTTTACGGCTCGGTCTATCTGCTCGCGCTTTTTCTCGGGCTCGTGCGCGGCCATTCGGCGCTCGCGATCGGCGAAATCATGATGGTCTCAGGTGCAGCGCAGCTGCTCACGGCACCCCTCGCAGCCTATGCCGAAACGCGCTTTGATCCGCGCTGGTTGACGGCGCTCGGCTTTGCCGTGTTCGGCGCGGGACTCATCGCCAATGGCTTTGAGCATTCCGACACCGACTTCTGGGGTCAATTCGCGCCGCAGCTTTTGCGCGGCGCCAGCGTGATGTTTTGCTTGTTGCCGGCGACGCGTCTCGCTCTCGATCAATGGCCGCCGGACGAGCTTGCCGATGCAAGCGGCTTGTTCAATCTCCTGCGCAATCTCGGCGGCGCGATCGGGCTTGCGGTGATCGACACGATCCTCGAGCAGCGCGCGCCGGTTCATGCTGCGCGCCTTGCCGAGCGGCTTCAAGCGGGTGAGCGCGCCGCAGCGCTTGAAGTCGGCGGGCTGCCGCTCGACATGTTTCAAGGCAAACCGATCGGACCCATTGACGATATGACGCGCACAATCATCGAGCCGCTCGTCAAGCGCGCGGCACTTACCGAATCCTTCAACGAAGCGTGGCTCGCGGTCGGCGCGGCCTTCTTGGTGCCGCTCGTTCTCGTCTTGCTGATGCCGCGGCCAAAGCGTGGCTGATCCAACCGATATCTATTTGTAAAGCGGAATGCGTGCGATACGCCGGTCGATCTCCTTGACCTGGTTGCGATACGTCACCGAGTTGACGTCGCCATAGCGCGCCTTGAACTCCTCTGCCGTAACATCATCTGGCAAATCGGATGTCGGCGGGAAGAACACAGATTCGCTTGGATGCCCGGCAAGCGCGCGTTGCACTTTGCGCGCCGATTCGTCGGATGCCGCTGCAATCACGCCAAGGCGCACACCCGTGTGGTCCGCCGCCAAGTCGCCGAAGCTAAAGCCTTCGGAACCTTGCGTGTCACTGACTTCCTTGGCCTCGCCGAGCTCGTTGGCGAACGCGGTTCCCGCGGCGACGGTCAGGCCAGCCGACGTGATGAAGTGCCGCACCCAGTCATTGCGATTCTGCACATAGACATGACTGATGTCCGGCTCGACATTTTCGAGCCCACCCGCTTTGACCTCGCTGAGTAAGCGCGCGAAGTGTTCGTCGCCGAAATAGATCGCAAGCGCGAGAATGAGCGCGCGATTCTCTTCAACCGGGTTTCCAAGCGCTGAGCGCGATTTCGCGAGATCAAAAGTCGGTCCGATGAATTCAGCAAGCGAAACTTTTCGCGCGCCGAAGCCCTGGCCTAGCTCAACGAGCTTGCGATAATAGACGCGAATTGTCCCCATGCCCGCGACTTCGATGGCCTGCCTGGCGGCGTATTTAATGTCCTCGACCAAAGTCGGCGGCGGGCGGAAAGCTACGGTGACGACTTTGCCGGAGATGCTGAGGGACTTGATGCTCGCCAGCATTTGCGTGCCTTTGCCAGGTCCCAGCACTTCATCGATCAGGAAAACCGCCGACGGTTTGACCAGGCCCGCCGGAACCGGCAGATGGCCGATCGAGGCCGATCCCACGGCAAGCCCGTCGCTGGATGGTTCGAAGCCGAGGCGCAGATTGAGGTAGCGCCCGAACGGCACCCGAGGAATCGGCAATTCGATGGTTGCGTCGACATCGACTGAAGACTGATCCACAAAGATGCGAGCCTTCACGCGCGGGAAGGCCTTGAGCGCCGCCGAAAGCGCCGTGTTCAGTTCGTCCTCATTGGCGCTGACCCGCGTCGTGACGTCGGGCGGCATGTGCCTCGGGTCGTAGCGCTCCTTAAGTGCTTTTGCATCCTCGATGTCCTGAAACAGGATCTGCGGGTTTTCCGCGACAAGCGGATATTTCTCGAGCGTGAGCGCGATAAGCGCCAGCGGCAGCACGAAGATGCCGATGAACAACAAAGAGCCCAGCAATTTCAGGAAGCCACGCATACCCCATCACCCCGGCGCCATCATATCTTCGACGGCACCTGGCCGCCAGGCGCCCGCATTGCACTATCGCGCGAGGTGAGTTTTCGGGCACGGCAGCGCTCGCGCAGCGCAAAGCCCGAACGGCTCGCTGACCCTTTCGAGGGATTGATCGTCGAGCGCCCTTTACCTAACGAGGTCACACTCAGGAATTCCACCGAAAAGGCCGGAAACGGTGATGTCCTTCAGGGCTACTCACGATAGGCTCAACGCATTTATGGGAGCTGAGACGGGTATTCGTCGCGCTGGCCGATTGAGCATACCGGACGCCGCTTCATGGCAGAATCCGCATCGTTGCGAAGCGAAAGAAGCCGCGATGTATGGTCTATCGATTGCATCGCTTTCTCGCTTGAGCGTATTTGGGGATTTGGCATGAGGAGTTGTGGCGTTACGATGATCACCAAGCCTTACATCCCTCCGCGTGCTGCACGCAGCTCTCACGCGAAATACGGCCCGGCTCATCCTCCTGAAGCGCGAGCAGCAGCCGCTTGGGCTTCCTTCCGGTTTGGCGCCCGCTGACGCAAAATGAACGTTCCTTTGCCAGCAGGCGATTTCGACCAGTGGGCTGCCCCGCCGATGCCGCGCAACATCCTGCTCGTCGCAAGCTTGTTCACCGTGCCCTATCGGGTCTTACGAACTGCCGCCGCGTGCGGCGTGAACGTTCACGTGCTTGGCGGTCCAAGAGCAAACGGTCTGCGCTTTTCCCGCTTTTGCGCGAGCTTTGATGCTGCGCGGCGCGATCCGGCGAGCGCGGATACTCAAGAACTCACAGACGAGATCAACGCGGTCATCGCAAAGCACGAGATCGATCTCGTGCTCCCAGGCGATCAGCCGACAACCCGCCAGCTGATTCTGGCCGAGCGGGCGTTGGATTGCCCTACTTTCCCGGGGCCGACGCTTCAGCAGTTCGACCTTTTGAACGACAAATGGGACTTCACGAAGCTGTGTCAGCGGCTCGCGATTCTGGTCCCGGATTCGGAGCTCTTGGCCGATAAGATGGAGCTCAAGCAGGGCTTGCTTGGCGGCGAGATCGGCTTTCCCGTCGTTGCAAAGCCTATCGACCTCGACGGCCAACGCGGGATCGTTGAGCTCTTCTCTTCGGCCGATTTGGGCAAGATCGAGAGCATCGGCTACGCGCCGGTTCTCGTGCAAAGATATATCGACGGTCAGGATGTCGGCGCGAGCATCTATTGCGAAGACGGCAAGATCAAAGCGCTTATCGTCCACACGAAAGCAGGCGCGATCTATCGCACCTTCCGCCACCCTCAAATCGAACACGATCTCAAAGAGATCGCAGCGGCAATGCGCATCACCGGCGTCTACAATTTCGATATGAGGGTAACGCCTCAGGGCGATGTTTATTGGTTCGGATGCAATCCACACTTCTTCTTCAAGATGTTTCTTTCGATGCTGGCCGGCCTAAACTTCGTTGCGTTCGGCTTGGCGGGCGCAAGCTCGAACGCCGTGCAATACGCGCCGGACGGCTCTGCGGTGCGCCTGCTAAAGGCCTTGGCCGCGACGCTCGCAATGCCTTGGCGGCTTTCCAAGCGGGATTTTGCCTATGCTGGCGAAAGGCTGGCAGATCCCCTTCCCTTTATAAGGGAGTCGCTGCGGATCGATTGGGAAGGCAGTCCGATTGAGCGCACAGACGCGTTCAGGGGACAGCGATAGATGGCGTTGACCTTGAACCCGCCTCTCAGTCCCATCCGCCGGCCACGCCCGATACCGCAGTCCCGCCGCGGAGTCGACGGCCAGCGAGTTTTGGGCATAAATTGATCTGGGAACGAGTTCAAATGACAGCCATGCGTAAGACCGATGATCACCTAAGCGCGGATGTTCACACGCGAGCGCTTCCGCCGCCCAAATCCTCGGGCAAGGCAAGCGAGCGGCACGCGGGTGAGGATGACCACACGAACGATACGATTTCATCGCTTCGTTCAATGTTCAAGCTTCGCCGCAGCAAGCGCCAGCCCGGACCCAACAACCAAAGGGCGTTCGAGCAACAGATTCACGCGCTCCTCGTATCGATCCTCAGCATGATCGATAAAGAAGGTAGCGCCGTCATCGCGATCACCGGATCAACACGCGGCGAAGGCGCCACAACGATTGCGTCGAGCTTGGCGAAGGTTGCCTCGCAACAGGAGTGGTGCCGCGTGGTGCTGATGGACGGCTCCCGGCCGGCGCCAGAGCGCGAGCCGGAAAACGATTTCTTTGCTCCCTCATCTCCGAGGGACGACGAAATTACGGGCTCGAATTTGCCCACATTGCTGAAGGATAGCCGCGAGCTTGCGCTCATGCCCACGACATCGCGGGGAACCCAGCTACGTAGCCCCGAGACCTTGCGCACTCTCTACACGAAGCTCCGCGAGGCGGTGAACTTGGTCATCATCGATTGTCCGCCGATCATGGAAGCCAATGAAACGCTTTCGCTTGCGGCTGCGGCCGACGGCGTCATCTTGGTCGTGGAGGAGAACCGCGCACGCATCGCTGTCGTGCGCCGGGCGCGCGTGATGTTAGAGCGGGCCGGGGCCAAGATGATCGGCGTCGTCCTCAACAAGCGCGAGCAGATCATTCCCTCGTTTCTCTATAACAAGATCTGAGGCTAAGAAACTCTTTTCCTTCGTATCAACCTTAGAGCCACGAATATGCCGCCATGGCCCAGCCGCCGAGCCTTCCTGGGATTGAGCGCAGCAGCTTTCGCTGGCTTGCCGGCTATTGCACGCGCCGCACTTGCGCCCGAGCTGCCGTCGCTTAAACAGCTGGCTCGCGCGAAGGGCCTTGTATACGGCTCCGACAGCGACGTCGCAGTTGCTAACGAGCCGCCTCAATATGCATCGCTTTTTCTGAGCCAGTGCGAGCTGATAGCGCCGATCATGTCGTGGAGCTATGTTTCTTCGCCCACCAGCGAGGAGATCGTCCGCGAGGACCCGAATGTTTCGTTCGCTCTCAAGACCGGCCTTAAGCTAACGGGCGGGCATTTTCTTTGGTATGCAAGCCTCCCACGCTGGTTCTTGGCGATCAACGATCGCAAGACAGCAATGGACGCCGCGCTCGAACACATCCGGCGGATGGCGGCGAACTATGCCGGTCATGTTTTTTCGTGGAACGTTGTCAATGAAGCGCTCAATCCCCGTGACGGGCGCCCGGATGGCCTGCGCCTCGGCGCCTTGCTTGACCGGCTCGGAACGGGGTTTTTCGATGCCGCGTTTCGCGTGGCCCGTGCGGCTGATCCGCATGCGCTGCTTGCCTACAACGACTACGACATGGAGATGGATCGCACCGATCATGAAGCCAAAAGGAGAGCGCTGTTGCGCCTGCTTGAACAGTTCAAGCGCGACAGCACGCCGATCGATGCGGTCGGTCTCCAGTCACATTTGAAGCTCGATGGCTCGCGCTTTGACGCCAAGCTCTATCGCGCCTTCCTCAAAGACATTGCGTCGATGGGCTACAAGATACTGATCACCGAGCTCGATGTTCTCGACACCAAGGCGCCATCCGGCATTGCTGCGCGCGACCAGGCGGTTGCCGATATGTATGCGCGCTTCTTGGACCCCGCTCTCGATGAGCCGATGGTCCGCGCCGTCATAACCTGGGGGCTTAGCGACCGTTACACCTGGCTGACACCAGACTCCGCGCCAATCTTCGCCCGCGCCGACGGGTTGCCAACGCGGCCTCTGCCCTTCGATGGCGATTTCCGGCCGAAGCCCGCTTTCCAGGCGCTCGCCAACGCCTTCAAGAACGCGCCATCAAGATAATTTGGCACGCGCGAGTCCGCGCGAGTCGGCACACCGAGCTTGCGCAAGATCGGCATGGAGCTTGTGAAGCGAGGCCCGGAAGACGGCCGCGTCATAGCGCTCTTCAATGGTGCGGCGCGCGGCTGCGCCCAAGCGAACGGCTTCATTTGGGTTCGTCATCAGATGCCGCAGCGCTTGTTGGAGGCTAATGACATCGCCGGGCTCGATCAGAATGCCGTTGACACCATGCTTGATCAGCGTGGGGATGCCGCCGACAGGCGTTGAGATTACCGGCAAGCCATATGACATCGCCTCGAGCAAAGCCATCGGCAGGCCTTCCACGTAAGAGGGTAACGCGAAAATGTGGGCCTCCGATAAGACTTGGGCGCGGGTTTCGGCATCGATCCAACCGAGCAGCTTGACGCGCTCAGCGACGCCCAGCTCTTGCGCGAGCGACCTTGCGCGCTCGATCTCGCCGTCGCCGGCAAGCGAAAGCTCCGCGCTTTGTTCCAGCTGCGCAAAGGCGCGCAAGAGATCCCATGTGCCCTTGCGCTCCCACAGCCGGCCGAGACATGCAATTCGCCAGGCGTGAGTCCCTGACCAATGCGCTTCATCCAAGCGCGGCGGAATGGCGACTGCATTCGGAATGACGACGACGGCCACGCGCGGAGCGAGCTCTTTGAAGAATTCGGCCCATTCGGGCGAGAGCACAATGATGGCATCAGCAGAGCGCAGAATGCCTCGCACACACACGCGGCCAAGCGGCCCGACCTTAGTTTCATAGAACTTCTTAAATCCGCCGCCGTGCATATGCAGGATCATCGGCCTCCGGAACAGCCTGACCGTCAATACACAAATGCTCTTGCGCGCCCAGCTGCCGTAAGAGGCCGAATGAATGTGATAGATGGCCGGCGCGCCGGAGAGCAGACTGCGAACGAGAGCGATCCAGCCGCGCATGAAAGTCATGATCCGCTTGAGCACCGAACCATCGCAATGCGTGACGATGTGCGAGAGCTTTTCCTCACTACCGCCGAGAATGACTTTGAGCACGGCGGAAATGCCGCCGCGCGTTTCAAGGCTCGTGCCGACATGGATGACGCGATAACCCACCAGACTCACATCCGCGGCAGAATGAACGGCGATTTCCCGGCCGCCGTTTTCTGAAGCTCCTTAACGAACTTTATATCGAGTTTGATCGTATTGGGGATTTTGAGCCGCGCCTTGGCGAGTATTTCCGCCGCCGCATCGGGCGAGCCGCCGTTTTCTGATTCGATCAGAATATCGACGTGATCGAGCGCATCCTGCACCATTTGCATGCGGCCATAATGCTCAAGACCGCGCGGGATGAAATTGAGCCCCACGAGCTTTTCGCCTCCGGGCGTGTTCAGAACCTCATTGAGGCGCCCGGAGATTCCGGAAAATGTGGCATAGCCATTTGCGACATCTGTGATATCGGTGCCGTGTGGCAGCTCGATGAAATCACCGGTGCGATAGCGAATGAGGATTTGTGCCGAGTTGTAAAAGCTCGTCCCGACGATCTCGTACACTTGGCCATCCGCGCCTCGATCGCCTTCAACGGGGATGAGCTCCGTAAATCCATAGGCCGGATGAAAGCGGAATTTGCCGGGCTCGAGCGAATAGGCGAACGACACGCGCTCACCCTGCCCGTAATAGTCGATCACCTCGGCACCAAGCACTTCCTTAATCAACGCGCGCGAATGCTGCGGCAAGCCTTCGGAGGAGCACACAACAAGCGGGATGTGAATCTTTTCGCCGGCCGCCTGAACCAGCTTGGCGAAATGCTCGGCCGTCAGCGGATAGGAATAAATAATGTCGGGCCGATAATTTCTCAGTTCAGAAAGGTAATGCTTGAGATTTTTGGCATTCAGGTGATTGACCGAAAAGCTCAGGATGTGAGCGGCCGTCCATTCCCAAAACGGTGGCTCCTGATCGTCCATCGGCTTGATGTCGTTGGTTCTGAACCAGGCAACGCGTTCGGTGCGGTAATTGTGCCCAGTGAGCGCGACGACCCAATCAATCATCGCCCACTCGAAGATGACGGCCGACAGTGAGCGTCTGAGCTCGAACGACAAGCCGCTAGTACCGCTGGTTTGCTTCTTCGCCACGGGTAAGAGGCCCTTCCGCTCATAAGCGGCGTAGTTCTTGCGAATGGTGTCCTTGCTTAGAAGCGGCATTTCCTCAAACGACCGCGCGTTCGGATACGCTTGAGGAAGCTCACGCGCCCAGCGCATCGGCCTCTTCAAGCTCTCCTCTTGAAATCTTGCGAGCTCCGCAGGAGCAAATCGAGAAACGCGCTCAATCACCCTGCGGTCCCACTCATAGAGTGGAGGCAGTCGCTTGATGAGTTCGTTGAGGTTGAGCATTTACGAGGCCAGGATCTTACAAAGCGAGCTGACAAAGGCGTTCTGACGATAATACTTTGCAGCGGCCAGTCTTGCGCTCTGCGAGAGCTGGTTTATGAGCCCGGGCTGCTGGGAGACATTAACCGCGGCATCGGCAAAGCTCGCAGCGTCGTCTCTCATAATGACGTCTCTATCGGGCTCAAGCACCTGTCCGCGGAGCCCGACGTGCGTCGTAATGATCGCAGCGCCGTGAGCGGCTGCCTCCGACATTCTAACACTCCTGCCCGTCCCCCAGAGCATTGGAACAACGACAACTCGAACCTGCGCGTAGAAATCCTCCGTTCGGTCAACCCAGTCGACGTAGCTCGCGCCGGCAAGAAGATCAGAGCACTCCGCACGCGCAATTTTGGCAATTGGTCCAGCAATCAGCAACTTTGCATTGGGCAATTTCGATCTGATTCTTGGCCAAATCTCTCGAGCGAAGTGAACCATGGCATCGATATTGAACAGCGCTCGCGATCCGATGAAACCGAAATCGAATTGAACCCGGTCGTCGGCCGGTATGTGCTGACCGCCCGTAGCCTCAGGTTCGGGTGTGGGCCAGGCTATACAGCGTACTTTGTTTCGAGGCAGACCATTCTGAACGTAAAAGTCGGCTTCCTCCTCGACGTTGAAGAGCACGTGATCAAATAGTTGTAGCCCATCGACTTCGCGGCGAACCATCCGTGCTGCCGAGGCCCACCGTGTGAGCATTCTTAGCTCCCGGACGAACCAAGGCTCTGCGATAGCCCTCGACCTCCAGAGAGCAAGACGCACGAGCGCGTGTCTCGTCATTGAGAAGGCCCTCGGCACGCAGTCGTGAACATCTATGATCAACTTGGAGGCGACAGATCTGAGACGCTCGACCCCCAAATATCCAATGGTATGGACCTTTTGGACGATCACGGCGTCGAACCGCCGCCCTGCCAGCAGACTATCCAGCCCTGACGCCAGTCTTCCCCGCCTTGGCCCAAATTGCCAGCCATACGGCAGGTGCATTCCGGTTGTCAGGGCATTTGCGGCTTCACACAGCCGCGCGGAAACAAAGTCCGCGCGGCTCGCGAATCTGTCGAGGATGTGAACTTCGACATTTTGGCGGCGGAGCGTATCAATCGCGTCTGGTGTCCAGCGTGTTCGCCATTGATTGAACGACAAGACGCAAACTTCGGCGCCCAGAGCGCGCAGCGCATCGAGCCACACCTGATAAATTTGCGCGGAGCCGTCGACCGCAGGCACAAACGGTCGATCCGTAACCAAGAGATAATGCTTTGTCAGGCTGTCACCCATGACGGCTCAGTCTCAGGTCAGGGAAGTATCCGCCTGCCGGCGCCTAGGGCGCCGCTTCGCAAGCCCCGCGAGCTTTATTTGAGCGGCGCCGAGACTGGGCGCAAATTTCTTTGTGTCCAGCATTACGTAGTGATCAGTGTAGTTAAGCGTGTGCACGCCGTCCGAAAAGCCTCCTCTCAGCTGCCGAGGCTCGATCCTCATGACGGGGCGCTCGCGATATTCGCTGGCGGTCAGCGCCTCGATACGGGAGAGGACCAAGGCGGAACCATAACTCCGTGAGCAGTCTTGCGCGGGCCGCAGCAGAGCATCCGCGGATCTGATGATTCTGCCGGCCGGCCGCGCATGAGAGGAATCGGACACAACCGGATTC
>JBAQHC010000257.1:0-2416 GCA_049288095.1 Alphaproteobacteria bacterium
CGCCCGATGTTGCACTCGAGATGATGATCGAGGATCCGCTCTTGATCCGGCGGCCCTTGATGCAGGTCGGCGAGCGCCGCGAATCCGGTTTCAATCAGCCTGCGGTCGATGCGTGGATCGGCATCAACGCATCCGGGCGCCCGGTGACTGATGTCTGCCTCAAGCGAGAATTACGCGCGGCGCCGCAGCCGAGCCGAATTGCAGCCGTTCAGGGCGGATCGAGCGCGGCCATTCAAGCTTTGCTCGGCGAATTTGCCGAGCGGCTCGCGCGCCGTGGCCGCAAGATTGCCGGCGTCGTTGAATTCGCGGGATCTGAATCCGGTGGCAGCTGCGGTCAGCTCGCCGTACGCGATCTATCAACCGGCGCCATCACCTCGATCTCGCAAAATCTCGGGCCAGGCTCGGCCTCCTGCAATCTCGATCCCGCCGGGCTCGCGCAAGCCTGCTCCGCCATACAACAATCAATCGGCGCTAGGCCGGACCTTGTCGTCCTCAGCAAATTCGGCAAGACCGAAGCCCAGCGCGGCGGGTTGAGCGACGCATTTCGCGCGGCAATCGAAGCGGAGCTGCCGATTCTCACCGCCGTTTCGCCCTCGATGTCGGAAGCGTGGAACTTGTTCGCCGGACCGCTCTCCGAGTTCCTGCCGGCCGACATAGGCGCGCTCGATGCATGGTGGGCGCGCATCGAAACCGATGCCCTCCCGGCCCGCAAATGACCGCGGCTGACGCCAAAGCGACGAGCATCGAATTGATCGTTCGGTTCGCGAATGGCGGGCGCCTCGCTGCAAAAGATGTGGCGCTGATCGAAGCCATCCGCATAGAGCGCTCGATCCTTGCGGCGAGCAAAGCGACGGGCGTTGCCTATCGCACTTGCTGGCTGACGGTTGATGCGCTCAATCGCACCTTCGAGACACCCGTCATTACGACATTTCCTGGCCGCCGCGGCGGTGGCGCACAATTGACGGCGTTCGGCGAGCGGCTCGTCACGCTTTATAAATCGATGGAGCGCCGCGCGAGCGCGGCAACCGACCAGGCGGTGGCCGAGCTTAGCGCAGCTCTCAATCCGGCTTTTGAACCACGGGCCAGCGGCGCGGCCGCGGAAGAGTCTTCGTCTCAACCTGATCCTTCCCGATCGCAACTGTCTTGATCATCGCCCAAGCGCGAAGCCCGACTTCGAGTCCAAGGCGCTCGACGGATTCTGTCGTAACCAGCGCGTAAAGCTGCGTGGCACCGAGGCTCAGCGTTACGCGCACATAAGGCAAAGCGAGCGGCTCGATCGCGGCAATCGTTCCGGGCAGCCGGTTGGTGATCGAAACATCCATCGGGCGCGACAACGCGATCGAGACATCGCGCGCATCAATCTTGATGCGCACGCCAGAGTCGGTCGGTGCAGCGACAAGCGGCACGCGCAACTCGCCATCACCGAAGAACAGCGTTGAGAGACCATAAGCGGCATCGTGGCGCAGCACCCTCGCATCGAGCCGGGCGACGAGCGCTGTGGTCTTGGGTTTCGGGAGCATCGAAGGCAAAATCGTCATGTCCGTTTTCTAGCGAAAATCGGGCCAGCCTCGCCGTGCGGGCTAACCTGCCGCAAGCTTCACCTGCACGTCGGCCGGCTTTGCCATATAGGGCGCCGAGGTCACGATCATATCCGCGCCGGCGCGCGCATATTCCGCGGCATTCTCTGCATTGACGCCGCCCGCAGCAGCGAGGAGCACCACCAGGCCTGCGCGTTTCAGTTGTTCTGCCGTTTCGGCAATATCAGGCAAAGAAAACTTCTCGGCTTGAATGACATCAGCGCCGGCCTTGGCCCAAAGCATCGCCTCCGCCAAATCCGCAACTTCTACGACGATCTTCTTTTCCGGCGCTGCGCGCTTAAGACGCGCAATGGTTTCGTGCGGCCGTTCGGACAGGAAATTGCGATGCTCTTCGAAAACGAGGATCGTTTCGGAGAGGCCCAGCCGGTGCGGCGTTGCCCCGCCTGCCATAATAGCCTTGATCGACAAGAGCTTTGCGCCCGGCACGGTTTTTCGCGTGCAGGCCATCGCGATGTCGGGGCGGACGGCGCGCGCAGCAGTCACGATCCGCCGTGCCGAAGTTGCGATGCCTGAAAAAATCTCTATGAGCGTTTGCGCAACCTTCCAACCGCGATGAAGCGCCGCCGCTGGGCCGTGCGCGGTCAAGATCGCCCCGCCCTCGGCGAGAAATGATCCCGAGCGGGCCTGAAGCTCAACTGTGGCACCGCACAGCTCAAGAATTCGCGCTGCCTCTTCAGAGCCAGCGATGATCATTGGCCCGCGCGCTGCGAATGTCATGATGCCGCGCTGATCACCGATCCCGAGAATATGTGTTGTGAGGTCGCCCAGGCGGACATCGTCGGCGAGGATCGCTGCAAGATCGGCATCGCAGAGAGTGG
>JBAQHC010000258.1:0-3326 GCA_049288095.1 Alphaproteobacteria bacterium
ATTACGCACAGCTACAAATCGGGCGAGGGGATGCTCGATGTGCTGAAGGGTGCCGATCTCGAAATTTTTCCGGGCGAGGTCGTTGCGCTTGTGGGGCAATCCGGCTCCGGCAAATCAACGCTTCTCCACATTTCCGGTCTTCTTGAATCGCCGACTGCGGGCACGGTCGAGATCGAAGGGCAGGATTGCACCGCGCTCAAGGACCGCGAGCGCACATTGATCCGCCGCCTCAAGATCGGCTTCGTCTATCAATTCCATCATTTGCTGCCGGAGTTTTCAGCGCTCGAGAATGTGGTGATGCCGCAGCTCATCGCGGGCGTCGATCGCAAAGCGGCGGAGGCGGAGGCAAAGCGCCTGCTCACATCGCTTGGCCTTGCCGAGCGTTTGACGCATAGGCCCGCCGAGCTTTCGGGCGGCGAGCAGCAGCGCGTTGCGATTGCGCGCGGGCTTGCCAATCAGCCGCTCGTGCTCTTTGCGGACGAGCCGACCGGCAATCTCGACCCGAAAACATCGAAGATGGTGTTCGACCGCTTGCTTGAGGTCACGCGCGCGCAAGGCACGGCAGCGCTGGTCGCCACGCACAATTTGGATCTTGCCGCGCATATGGACCGCGTCGTTGTCATGCACGAAGGCAAGCTCGTCGACAGCCGCGAGCTGCAAAGCTGATCAGCTCTTGGGCGCTGCGGCGGCTAAGCGCGCCTCGGCCGTCGCAACCATCGCCTTAAAGCGCGGATCGTCACGCAGGCAATCAAGGTCGCCGTCCTTGCTGGCCCAAACAATCTCGTCCGCGGACGCTTGGGCAAAGTGCGGCTCAAGATGCCCGAGGGCCGCCTCTGTGTCGCCCGCAAGCGCCATCGCGCATGCGAGGTTGTAGCGCATCTTGGCATTGCTCGGATCGACAAGCATCGCGCGCGATGCCCATTCTTTTGCGCGCTCGCGCTCGCCCAGTACGACAAGCAACCCGACGCCATGCGCAAGCGCATCGCTGTTGGCCGGGTCTTGCAGCAGCTCCTGATCGATGCGCTTGAGCGCCCGCTGCGCCGCCGCTTTTGCGCCTGCATCGTCACCAATGGCCTGATAGCATTGGACGGCCATGCTGAGGCTCGCGAAGTCCGTATCAACGAGATTTGCGGCCTTTTCCCAGTTGACGATGGCTTCCTCGAACTTGTGCAGCAGCATGAAGACGTTGGCCGCGCTGCTGTGAACCTCGTAAGAGTCGGGGTCAAGGCTTAGCGCAAGTCTTATGCGCTTCTCACCCTCCGCGGGGTTGCCGGCCAGAACCATCATGTGCGCCCGCGTCGCCAAGGCCTCGGCGGAATTGGGGTCGATCTCCATCGCACGGTTGAGCGCGGCCTCCGGATCGCCCGCGTCGGCAATAACATCGCGATGACCGAGGCGAATGCGCGCCAGCTTCGCCCAGGCGGCGGCATAGTTCGGGTCGAGCTCGACGGCTTTCTCCAGCAGTCGCGCGGCAAACTCGGCGTAGCGGTTGCTCTGTTTCGTTGCGTATTGGCGGGCCATCAGGAACAGCCGATAGGCCTCGGCATTCGTTGTGCCGCGCTGGCCGAGCGCCTTGCGCTCTTCCGGCAATAGTCTGAGCTTGAGCGCGCCGACAATCGCCTTCGAAATCTCGTCCTGAAGCGCGAAGATGTCGGAGAGATCGCGGTCATAGCGCTCCGCCCAGATGTGATTGTTGGTTGCGCCGTCGATTAGCTGCGCGGTGATACGCACGCGGTTGCCGGCCTTGCGGACGCTGCCTTCGAGAATGTGCGAGACGCGCAGCTGCCGCGCGACCTGTAAGAGATCGACTTGTTTGCCTTTGAAGGCAAAGGCCGAGTTGCGCGAAGCAACGACCAATGCGGAAATCTTGGAGAGATCGGTGATAATGTCTTCGCTGATGCCGTCGGAAAAATATTCCTGCTCGACATCGCCGCTCATATTGGTGAACGGCAAAACGCAAATGGAGGTCTTTTGCGGCCGTGCAGGTTGAGCACCGCCGCCGGTTGAGCTTGGCGTACCCAGAAAGGTACCGAGCGCGCGCACCAGATCTCGGAACGGCCGGCTCGCAGCGTCGTCTTTCCAGTCATCGAGCGGGATCGTATGAATGGCGCGCGCATCAATCGGCAGATTGGGTGCACTCATCTGCACCGGAACCAAGATGCCGCGGTCCGCCGCAATGCGCGCTTCGCCGCGCACCCAGCGCGATGCGACCGAAGCGGGTGTCCAGACAACGATAGCTGCGCGTGCGGCATCGAGCTCGCGCGCGATGAGGTCATCGAACTCCTGTCCGCCGGTGATCTCGGGGTCCCACCAAATGCTCCAGCCTTGCGCCTCGAGCGCGGCGATGAGCGGCGCAACCCGTGCCTTGTCGACCCGCGCATAGGAGACGAAGATGTCAGCCATCACTTGCTCTCCGCGCCGACGCCGGACTGGTCCTGTGCAGCGAAGCGAGCTTCGGCCTCAGCTATCGCCGCCTTGTAGCGCGGCTCGTCGCGGATCGGGTCGAGATCAGTGTCTTGCTTGGCCCAAATGAGATTGTAGAGGCTTGTTACCGCGGCGAACATCTCAAAATACTTGAGCGCTGACTCCCTCTCCTTGAGCTGCACGAGTGTGCAAACGAGATTGTAGATCGTCAGCTGGTCGTCCGGCTCGGCAAGCGCCGCGCGCTCCGCCCAATCCTTTGCGCGTTCCACTTCGCCAAGATGAGCGAACAGGCCGGCGCCAAGGGCAAGCGCAACGCCGTTGGCGGGATCTTGCGCGACCTCGCGTTCAATTCTCACGAGCCCTCTGCGTGCAACATCCTTAGCCTTTGCGGTATCACCGAGGACTTCATAATGCTGGGCTGCAAGCGCCAGGCTGCTGAAATCGCTGTCAAGGAGCTCGGCAGCTTTTTCGCGGTGATAAGCAGCCGCCTTGTGATCCGAACGCATGCTAGCGATGCCCGCAAATGCGCCATGTGCCATCGGCGATTCCGGGTCGAGCTCGATTGATTTTTCAGCTTCCCTTTCTGCGTCTTCGATCTTGCCAAGGTCGATCAGCAGGGTGGCATAGGCGGAGTGGGCCTCTGCCGAGAGCGGGTCGAGCTCGAGCGCGCGCTTGATGGACTCTGCGGGATCGCCCGCCATCTCGCCTCTGTTGCGGAGATTGCGCTGTACGCTGCCGAGCGTCGCCCATGCACCCGCATAATTGGGATCAAGGTCGATGGCTTGCCGAGCGAGCCGCTCAGTCATGCGGTAGAAACGTGGCGATTGCTTTTCAAGATATTGCCGCGCCAAGAGGAACAGCCGATATGCCTCGGCATTCATCGTGCCGCGTCGGCCGAGGGC